>NZ_JAYWVC010000119.1:0-25934 GCF_036281785.1 Streptomyces chiangmaiensis
GAGCCTACAAAACATCGGCGACGACCTGGGCGACGGTGAGGAAGTACGTGTCGTATTTGAGCGTGCGGATGGCGGCGAGCTCTTCTTCGAGTCGCTGGCGGGCGTGTGGGTCGCGGTCGAGGCCGCGGCGGATCAGTCCTGTTTCGGCGCGTTCGCGCAGCAGTCGGGCCGCGTGCTCGATTCCGCCCGGGGCGCCGACGACGGCCGGTTCAGGGAAGTGGGGTCGGCCCAGGCCGAGATCCTTCACCGGGTCCACGGCGCAGGCGTCGGCGGTGGTGGCGGTGTCGGCGAGGAGCCGGGCCGCGCGAAGGTCGTCCCAGGCCAGTACGGGCGGGCCGTCGCCGTGGGCGTGGACGGCGGAGGTCAGCCGGCACAGCCTCGCCCAGCCGGTGCGGGACTGGGCGAGGAGGACGATCCGGTGGGGCGGCTCGTACACGTGGGTGCCGCCGCGGACCGGGGTGCGCAGGCGCCGGGTGGAGGCGGGGGCGAGCGGGCGACGGCCAGGTTGATGCCGAAGATCGGCCGGATGTCGTGTTCGAGGGCGGCCTGGGCGAACCGTACGGCGCCGGTGACGGCGTCGCGGTCGGTCAGGGCGAGCGCGCTCATGCCGCGTTCGGCGGCGCGCTGGACGAGCTGCTCGGGGTGGGCGGCGCCGAAGCGGGTCGAGAACCCGGAGGCGGCGTTGAGGTGGGTAAACCCGCCCATGGCGCGCCTCCCATCTCCTGCCCCCTTCAGCCCGCCGTGTGGTGCACCGCTCCCCAGTTCGAATATCTGTTCGAACATCGTAGCGCGTGAGATCCCAGGTCACGAGTGGGGCGGGTGAGCGCCGCCCGCCCCGCGGGCGCGTGCCCTCCCCCTCCGGCGCCTGCGCAGGCCTGGCCTGGCGGTGCGGGCGAAGGCGCCGCCGGAGCCCTGGACGGCTCCGGCTGGGTGGTTTTTTTCTCGCGTACGCGTGCGCAGTTCTAAGCGCATTGCCTCAACTTGCATATGTTCAAAGGCTCTTGACAACTTTTCAGGTGTTCTGTCACGTTCTGTTCCGCCAGGGCGGAGTGATCAGGAGAAAGGAAAATCCGATGGGACGACGGAAGGGCTTCGGCCCGATTCAGCTCGCCGATCACGCGGGGCTGAGCCGGTGGCAGGTCGAGCGGGGGCAGACCAAGGGGGTCATCCCGGCCCCGGCCCTGGCCTCGGGCCGCTGGTCGGACGAGCAGGGCGAGGACGTCAAAGCCCGCCGCGCGCAGATCATCGAGGTGCTCGGCACCCATCCCGGATACGGCGCCAGCCGCGGGGCGAAGATGCTGGCCGAGGCGCCGGATCTCGCTGCCCGGAAGGTGGAGATCTGGGCGTGCGACGTCGAGCAGCTCGCCGAGCAGGGCCACCTCGAGCGCGTCGGCGAGTTCGAGGGCTACGCCCTGTACGACGAGCGGCAGCTGGCCTCCCCCACGGCGGCGATGTGCGCGGCGCTCGAGCAGATCGTGGGTGAGCGGGTCGCATGGCTTCAGGCCTCAGCCCGAACGGATGAGGCGGCCGGCCGGTGCGGCTGGGAGGTGGCTGAGTTCGAAAAGGCCGCCAAGGACCAAGGCATCACGCCTGGCCGGTTCCGGCGGTGGGCACTTGAGGACGTCGAGCGGCTCGGCGGCAACGAAGACCTGGGGGCGGACATCCTGGCCGCGCGGATGCTGGGGCCGGAGCTGGCGGCGCAGCACCTGGAGATCCGGCGCCGGGACCTGGACTACTGCATCGAGGCCGGATGGCTGGCGCCGGTCAGCCACGTGCGCCGCACGGTGTGGTCGGGCGGCCGAGGTCACCAGAAGGTGGTCGAGGTGCCGATGTACCGGGTCGGGGACCTGGACGCGCTCAAGGACATTCCCGGGGTGGACTGGGAGGCAGTCAAGGCGACCAAGCCCGGCCGGCCGTCCCCGCTGCGGGCCTTCGCCCAGCTGGCGCCGAAGCGGGCCGCTGTCGTCCGCGCCTTCGTCGACGAGCTGCGCGAGAGGTTCGGCCTGCCGGTGTGGACGCGCTTCGCCAACCTCGACAACCTCTGGCTGATCGACTGGGAGCCGGGCCTGGACGGCGCCCCGTCGCGGGACGACGTCGCCGCGCTACTCGCCGACAACCCGGCCGCGTCCCGTTTCGCGGACGGCATCCAACTGCTGAGCGAGCAGGGCGAGGCCATCCACTGGGCGCGGCGGATGCTGCAGCCGGGCGTGGCCTGCGTGCTGGACACCGAGACGCATGCCCTGTGGGGGCGGGTGATGGAGGTCGCGGTGGTGGATGCCGCTTCTGGCGAGGTCCTCCTGGAGACGCTGGTCAATCCGCAGATCCCGGTGACCGAGGGCGCCTTCGCCGTGCACGGGATCAGTGACGCGATGGTCGCGGACGCGCCGACCTGGGACCAGGTGCTACCAGAGGTACTGCGGGTCACCGCCGGGCGGAAGATCCTCGCCTGCAACGCGGAGTACGACAAGACGGTCACCATGGGCGACTGCCAGCGGGTGGAGGCCGATCCCCAGCACCTGAGCGGTCGCGGATCGGGGGGGTGCATCATGCGCAAGCGCTCCGACTGGGAGGGCATGCGGGACTTCCTGCCGCTGGACAGCGGCCACCTGTCAGGGTGGTTCTGCGGCCGCTATCGCACCGAGTGCCTCGGGCTGGGCGCCAGCTGTTACCCGTCCCGTACGGTTCACCCGGTGCTGCGCAAGGAGCGCAGACGGTCGGCGATGTCGTAGACGGTGAGCCGCAGCGCGCGAATGTCGGTGATCAGGTCTCGCCACGGCTCGAAGGAGTCGTCGATCTCCTCCCCGGAAGCCCGGAGGTACGCCACCGCCACGCCATAGGCGAAGTACGCGTTGCGGGCCGGCAGCGGGCGCAGCAAGACCAGTTGCTCCAGCAGGGCGGCAGCCCGCCAGTAGGCGTCGGGCTCGCCCACGTCCAGCTGTGGTGTGTTCACCCGGTGCCGGGCGACGGCGGCCACCAGGCCCGAGTAGTCCCGGACCCCGAGTTCCTTGCCGAGCAGTTCCTCCTGTCGGTCAAGGAGCCACCGGATGTCGATATGCAGTTCCAAGGGTCAGGCCGCCCGCCCTGCGGTGTTTCGCCGGGCCGGGGCGTCGTCAGGGAAGGCCGCGTCGAACGCCTCGGCCAGGCCGGGCTGGGCGATGATCTCGCGGAACACGGCCGTCGCCTTGCTCAGCTTGATCTGGTTCTCTTCCTCTATGGCCAGCTCGGCCAGGTAGGCCCGCACGCTCTGTCCGCGGGCTGCGGCGACCGCGGCGAACCGGTCCCTGGTCTCGGAGTCGACCTTTACGGTGGTGTCAGCCATACCCCGAGTATGCACCCATGGGTACCTTTGCGAATACCTATCCCGGGACTACGGCCACTTTCCGGTCACTGCCCGTCGGCGACCAGCTCCGGCGAGAGGTCGCTGCGCACCCGTCGCACGCGCGGACGATGTCGATAGCGGCCGAACTCCAACCGCGGCTGATCTACCTCGATCTCCACTACGACCTCCGGCTTGACCGGCCAGAAGCGCACCGGGTCCGCGCCGGGCAAGCCGCCCACCGTGCCCGGCAGCTCGCGCATTTCTTCGCCGGATGCATGCAGGAGCGGTGCCACGGCCAGGCGGACCTGCTGAGCGAGCGGCAGGCTCACGCCAACCGCCCGCATCCGGCCGCCCGTTGGTCGGCCCAGCACGAGGGCCTGCGCCGCCGGCGTCGTCCCGGTCACCCCGATGACCACGGCCTCGGTGGTGTGGCGCTCACGCCACTTCACCCAGCCCGAGGCAAGGCCGGCGGCGTACGGTGCGTTGGTCCGCTTGCCCACCAGGCCTTCCACGCCCGCGAGTGCTCCGACCCATTTGAGCGCTTGCCCACGGTCCCCGGTGGCCGGCACCGCGCGCAGAGTGGCCGGGCCGCCCTCGAGGAGACGCAGCAATTCGGTGCGGCGCTCGGCATACGGGCGGGGCCGCCAGTCGGTGTCGCCGACGGCGAGGACGTCGAACAGGGCGACGTGGACGGTGAAGTCGGCGTCGCGCCGCGGGCCGCGGCGGCCGGCACGGCTCTGCAGCCGGTCGAACGCAACACCAGTTCTGTCGGCGAGGACCGCGACGAGCTCACCGTCGAGGACGGCGTCCGGCAGGCCGGCGGCAGCGTCTGCGACGTCGGAGAACTGGCGGGACAGATCGGTGCCGTGCCGGCTCCACACCCTTCGGGTCGCGGTGTGGATCTGGCATCTCCAGCCGTCCCATTTGGGCTCAAGCGTCCAGCCCGGCGACTCGGGCACGGCAGTGACTGCGCGGGCCAGAGCGAGCGGGGCGGGCAGAGCGAAGGGCGGCACCGGGGACCTCCTACAGGCCTTCAGCGTAGGTCGGCACGACCCGCTACGCGTCCCCGACCTGCGAAGCTGCCCGGACGTACGGTGGAAACATGGCGAGGAAGCCGAGCTACTTCGAGGCGGAGGACATCGTGATCCGGCGCCTGATACTCGCGCACCCCAGGGACTACGCCCGCTTTCTGGAAGAGGCGAAGGCTGAGCTACCCAGCAAGCCATGCAAGGGCTGTGCCTACCTCGGGGCCGACGCCCTGGAGCTAGCGGATCTCCTTGGCCACGACAAGCAAGGGCACCAGGCCGCCCGGGCCCTGTACTCCAACAAGATCCGCAGCGTGACGGATCTGCGCCGCGCTCTTCAGGATGACGAACTGCAGTACCTGCGCGGGCAGGGGCTGGGAATCGGTGGCCTGCAGCGCATTCATGATCGGATGCGCTACCTCGGGTGAGGCAGGGTCTCTCCACAGCTTCGCATCGCTCAGCGTGCTCCGCCGGACTCCTTCAGGTACCGGACGAGGCGTCGGGCTTGGCCTCGCCGGCGGCCTGCCTCTCGCGACGCTGGGTTCGCACACCCGTTCCCGGCTTGTCCAGCGCCTCCCAGTCGGGTTCCGGCCTGGGATCCTTCGCGGGAACCCGCGTCACCTCCAAGCCAGCGGCCCGTCCGCGCGTGTGCTGCCCGGTGTCGCAGGTCAAAAGCCGTACCTCGCACACGGCAAGCGCTTGGATGGCCACGGCCCGGTCGATGATCTCCCGGGAATGGGCAGGCAGGATGTTCGAAGGGCGCATCCACCGACACCGCGCCCGCTGCAGCGGGCGCGGTGGGCGGGGCCAGCTCGTCAGCCAGCCAAAACGATCGGACGGTTGGGCGTTCGGCCCTCGGCGACTGCAGCAATCAAGTCAGCGAGGCCCTCTGGGTACACGGTCTCGGCGGTGGAGCGGAGCTCATCCTGGGTCCACCACCGGTACTCGCGGATGTTGTCGGGTTGCGTGGCACGCTCCGGACTCACGTCGCCCGGGGAAACGCGCGCGAGGAAGTACCGCTCGACCTGACGAACCTCACGCCCACCCACCAGGTGGTCCTTGCTGCGCTCCGCGAGTTGCATGCCCAGCTACACCGTCGCCTCGTCGATGCCAAGCTCTTCGCGCAGCTCGCGGAGCGTCGCCGTGGCGTGGTCTTCCCCTTCCTCGAGGGAGCCAACCGGGTGTGGCCCAGAAGCCACCGTTCTCGTCGTAGCGAAGGAGGAGGACGCGCTGGTCCTCGTCGAGGACGATGGCGCGGGCGGCTTCCCTCACGGGTGGGGGGGGAGGCGTCATGCGTCCATAGTTGCAGGCCCCTGGTGAGCGTCAGGCGCGCTGGACGAGGTAGTCCCCGAGGCAGGCCGCGTCCAGGTCACAGGCCTGGAACGTAGCGAGGGCATGGGCAGGGGTTTCGACGATCGGTTCGCGGTCGTTGTAGCTGGTGTTCAGCACGACCGGCACTCCGGTGATCTCGTGGAAGTGCCCGATCAGCGCGCCGTACGTGGGCGCGACGGGGGGGCGACGGTCTGGACGCGGGCTGTGCCGTCGACGTGTACGACTCCGGCGATCTTGTTGGCGTGGTCGGGGCGTACGGGCGGGGCGAGCAGCATGAACGGGCTGGGGACGTCGAGGTCGAACCAGGTGCCGGCGTGGTCGGCGAGGACGGCAGGAGCGAATGGGCGGAACAGTTCGCGGTGCTTGATCCGCTGATTGAGGGCGTCGGAGCTGGCGGTGGTGCGAGGGTCGGCGAGGATGCTGCGGGCGCCCAGAGCGCGGGCTCCGAGTTCGCTGCCGCCCTGGAACCAGCCGATGATCTTCCCGTCGGCGAGCATCTGAGCGGCGGTGCGGGCGATATCGCTCTCGCGCCGCCACGTGAACGCGGTACGGCGCCGTTCGACCAGACCGGAGCGTGGGTCGCGCCGTAGGGCCTGTTCGATCTCCTCGTCGGTGTAGTCGCGGCCGAAGTAGTCGCTGGCCAGGAGCCGTTGGGGGAGGTTGCCGGTGAGGCGGTGGAAGGCGTACAGGGCGCAGCCGAGGGCCTGGCCCCGGTCGGAGGAGGCGGGAGGGGCGAAGTAGTCGGTGACCGCGTCCAGGCGGCGGAGCTTGTCGGCGGCGACGCAGTTGAGGGCCACGCCGCCGGCGAAGCACAGGTTGCCCAGTCCGGTCGCGGCGATGGTCTGCTCGGCGAGCGCGCACAGGGCGCGCTCGGTCTGGTCCTGGACGTAGGCGGCCGCGTTCGTGCCGAGCTCGTGCTCCCCGCGGCTGTCGGGCGGGCCGAAGTCGAAGCCGGTGCGCCTTGCAAGGTCGGCGACGCCGGGCGCGTGGGTGTGGGTGAGCCGTCCGTGGACCTGGGTGTCGACGACGTCGAACAGTGGGGCGAGGTAGAGGCTCGGGTCTCCGTACGACGCGAGCGCCATGGTCTTGCCAGCCTCCTGCTCGTACCAGCCAAGATAATTCGTGAACGCCTCGTACGTCGCGCCGATCTCGCCTGCCCGGGCCCTGGTGGTCGGATTGCCGCCGAGGCGTTCGATCCTGTCGGGGGTGGCGGCGTAGTAGGTCTCCGTGTCGTTGTTGTTGCCGCCGCCGTCGACGACCAGCACGGTCGCCGTCTCGTACGGGCTGAGGCAGTAGGCGGTGTACGCGTGGCTGAGGTGGTGGTCGACCGGGACGATCCGGCTCGGGTCGATTCCGAGGTGGGTCAGGCCGCTCTCGGTGCGGGTGGGCAGGGTGCGGCCGATGCCGCTGACGGCGACCAGGTCGACGTCGTCGAGGGTGAGGCCGGCCGCGCGCAGGCAGTACAGGAGGGAGGCTTCCCAACCGGGGCTGTAGCGGGTGCGGTTGAGGCGCTCTTCGCTGATCGCGACCATCAGGGTGTCGGTGATCAGTGCGGCGCCTCCGTCGTGGCCGAGGTTGATGCCGACGACGCAGGGTGTGCGCTTCATCAGGCGGCCCTCCGGTCCCGGGTGGCGAGCGGGTTCCATAGCCGGGTGCGGCCGGTCGGGTCGCGGTGCAGGGCACCGAGCTGGCACAGCTGGACGGTGCCGCCGCGGTGCGCGATCGCCGGGGTGAAGGGATGGCCGAAGGCCTCCAGCCCGCCGAGCCGGGTGTAGGCGTCGGCGAACTCCTCGTCCAGCGGCGGCCGCGTGGTGGGAGCGGTGGCAGAGGTGAGGCGTCGTGCGGTCTGGTCGAGGCCTGTGTCCGCGAGGACGCCGGTCACCTGGGCGAGGACCGCGGCCGGGGTGGCTCCGTCGGTGTCGATGATCGCCGGTGGGGTCGGGCACAGGGTGGGGGCGATGTCGGTGTAGAAGGTGTGCAGCCGCTCGAGGAGGCCTTCGTCGAACCACAGCTTCCACCGGGGGAGTTCGGCGACGTTGCCGCGGCGGGTCAGGCTCTGTTCGGGGCTGACGAGGAGGATCGCGGTGAGCACGGTCTCGGGGAGTTGGGGGGCGATGCGGCGGGCGTAGAAGTCGCGGGCTGTGCGGTAGGGCAGGGAGTCCTCGGCGCGGGTGGCGTAGCAGTAGGCGAGGGCGCCGAGGTGGTTGCGGTCCGAGATGAGCAGGCTCGTGGCCGGGTCGGCGGTGAGGCTTCGCATGGCGCGGGCTTTGTCGAGTTCGTGCCGTAGGAACCACAGGGTGTGTCCGGCCGGGCTGGGGTGCACAGGCGCGGACAGGCCGGTGGCGAGGCGGGCGTCGGGTTCGGTGAACCAGACGGTGTCGTCGCCCAGGGCGCAGACCATGCGGGCGAGCAGGGAGGTCTTGCCGGCTCCGGGCGGGCCGTCCAGGACCAGTACGGGGGCGTCGTGGGCCACGATCAGGTGTCCTTCCGTGTGCGGGTGCCGGTGCGGGCGAGGCCGGCCAGGGCGAGGGCGAGGTCCTCGACGCGTAGAGCGAGGTCGGCGCTGGTCGGCAGGTCGGCGGGGTGCTGCCCGGACAGGCGGGCGTCGGCGGCGTTCCACATGGCGGCGAACGGGTCACCGAAGCCGCTCTGGATGCCGTCGGTGGTGGTGAGCTGGGTGGTGGCGGCTGGCTCGTAGGGGCGGGCGAAGTCGATGGTGGCGGCCGCCGCCGGGTCGGCGAGGTGGATCTGCTCGCGGAAGACACCGGCCGGGGTGGCACCGATGACCAGGGTGAACGGCTCCCCCGCGGGTCCGTGCAGGAGGGCGTGGACGGACTGTCCGGCTGGATCGAGGTGGCACGCGGTCGCGGTGGTGCCGGGGACGGCCAGGACGAGTGCGGTCAGCAGGTGGTAGCCCTGCCACAACAGGATCTGCAGAGCCGTCACCTGGTGCGGCGCGAGGTGGTCGGGGACGGGCTGGGGCGGGTCCTGCTCGAAGGTGCACGGGGCGAAGCCAGGCGGGAGCAGGCGGCGGCGCGCGGCTTCATCGACGCCGTCGGCCTTTACCAGCCAGCCGCCGGTGGGCTCGGGCACGTGGGCGAGGGCCACGTGCAGGGCCGGGTCGTGGGCGCGCATCGCGCCCACCTCCAGCAGCAGGCCTGCGTCCTTGGCGCGGGCGGCGAGCTTGCGGGTCCGCATCAGGTCGAGGCAGACGGGTTTCTCGGTGACGACGTGGACGCCGGCGTCGAGGGCCTCCTCGATGAGGGAGTCGTGCACGCCGGTCAGGATGACCAGTACGTCGGCGTCGGTGAGCAGGTCCCCGACTCGGGTCGCGCGGGGTACGGCGAAGCGCTGCGGTGCGGGCCCGGGCGGGGTCGCGGTCGGCGACGGCGATGACGTCGAACGCGGTGGAGGCCGCGAGGAGCGGGAGGTGGAGGCCGAAGGCGGCGGCGCCGCATCCGGCGACGGCGAGCCGCCACGGTCGCTCGGGAGTGGTGGGGGTCATCGGGTTGCCTCCGCGAGGGTCCAGCAGCGGGTGGCCGCGTGGTGGGACAGGCGGGCGATGTCGCCTGCGGGCAGCGCCCGCAGCTTCGGGTTGAACAGCTCCACCGACACCGGCCCGGCGTACCCGGCCTGGGTGAGGGCGTCGGCGATGGACGTCCAGTCCAGCGCTCCGTCGCCGGGGAACAGGCGCTGGCTGTCGGTGAGTTCGTCGGTGGCACGGCCGTGGGGTATATCGGCGATCTGTACGTGCGTGATGCGGTGCGGGCCGAGGTCGGTGATGTGGGTCGGGTCGGCGCCAGCGGCGGCCCAGTGGAAGGAGTCCACCAGGACGCCAGCGCCGTCTGTGCCGGTGTCGTCGAGGAGTTCGGCGAGTTGGGGCAGGGTGTCGATGACCGGGTGCGGGCCGTCCAGCTCGGGCGGCAGCCCGGTGTGGATGCTGACCGTCTCGACGGCGAGCCGTACTCCGTGGGCGGCGGCCGTGGTGGCCAGCTGGGCGATCCGCTCGCGCGCGACGGCCCGCGCCTCGGCGGTCTGAAGCGGAGAGCGGGGGTTGAGGACGGTCGTGGCGATGGTGCAGTCCAGCGCGGCCATGGCCTCCAGCCGCTCGTCGAGGCCGTCGAGGCAGGCGCGGTAGGTGTCCGGGTCGACCAGCAGCGGGGCGGGTAGGACGGGCCCGGCGGGCAGGATGCCGCTCGCAGCCGCCACGTTCACGCCGAACTCCTGGATCACGTCGCGGACTTGGGCGGTGCCGTGGGCCTGGGCCTGCTGGATGGAGACCTCGACCGTGGGGAATCCGGCGCCCGTGGCCAGGGCGAGGAACTGCTCCAGCGGGATGCCGGAGAGGGTGGCCGGGTTGAGGCAGGGGACAAAGGGGCCGGTGACATTGTCGGCGGTGGGGGCGCTCACGCGGTGGCCAGCTTTCCGTCGAGGAGCTGCTCGCGCAGCGTGCCCAGGTCGTCCATCACGTCGGCGACCATGCGCCGGACGCGGGCGGCGCCGATGGCGTTGGCGCCGGATGCCTGCACGATCGCCTGCCAGGGGTCGGTCAGGTCCCGGCCGGACTGGGAGACCAGCACGACCGCGCAGTCCAGACCGGTCTCCTCGTGCAGGCGGCGGGCGGCCTCGGCGGCGGCGAGGTTATAGAGCTTGCCGACGTGGTAGACGGGGTTCTTGCCGGAGACGCCCTCGGCGGACCAGGGCCGCAGCATGCTGATCAGGCCGTTGGCGCGGTTCCCGCGGCCGACGACGCCTTCGTCACCCGACTCGATCGATGAGCCGGTCGCCGTCAGGTACAGCTCCGGCCGGCTGTCGTTGTCGCGGGTGTTGAGCCAGACCGTGACGTGGTGCTCAGGGGCGATCCGGCTGGCGAGTTCGGTGATCAGGTCACGGGCCTGGGTGCGGCGGGCGACGTAGGTGTCCAGGTCCGGGGTCTCGCGGGCGATCTGCGGCACGCACGCGGTCAGCTGCACGCGCGGGCCGTGCCGGACGACCATGAGTTTGATGTCCGTGCCGTAGTAGGGGTGTTCGGCGCGGAACGCCTCGCTCGTCAGGTGTCCCTCGATCCCCAGGGCGAGTTGCTCGGCGATGCCGAGAGGCCAGTAGGCGACGCCGGCCGAGCTGTCGTTGGAGAACATGCGGTGGCGTTCGGCGAGATCGTCCAGGGTGCGCGGGGAGAACCACCGCTGGCGGGAGGCCTCGCGCTCGGCGGCGTCGGGGCCGGTGACGGCTCCGGGGCTGGAGGCTTGGGTCAGCCGCGGCCGTACCTCCATCCACCGTTCGACGTCGAGGAGCGGGAGTGCACTCGCGAGGTAGTCGCGGGCGGCGGTGGTGACGATGTCCGCGACCGGGATGGCGTGGTCGCCGAGGGCGGCGGTGATGCGCCCGTTGACCAGGACCTGGACGGGTGCGGTGAGCTCGCCGTGCCCGAAGCTGACGTCGGCGGCTCCGCCGAGGAGGGACGTCTTGTCGGTGTTGTGGTGCAGGATCGCGCCGAACTCGTCGAGGCAGTAGCGGCTGTAGGCGCGGGAGATTGCCTCGGCGACGCCGTCGGCGAGGGTGTCGGGGTGCCCGGCGCCCTTGCGTTCGACGACCTCGACACCCAGGAGGGCGGAGGCGGCGGTCAGGCCGGTGGTCGTGATCACTTCCATGCGAGGGGCTCCTTCGTCGGGGCGTGCTGGGCAAGGGCGATGGGGCGGCGGCCCAGCAGGCGCAGGCGGCCGCGTTCGAGGTGGTAGGCGCCGATCCGGACCAGGTCGCGGGCGCCCTCGACGGCGCGCGAGCGGTCCAGGAAGGTCCACCCGGCGGCGAGGTTGATGGCGGCGGCGTGCACGGCTTCGCGGTCGGCCTGGATCGCGGCGGGCTCCACGGTCACGCTCAGGTGCATCCGGGCGACGCACACTCCGTGCCCGGTGCCCTGGCGGAGGAAGTAGCGGAGTGTGGTCTCCGGGCGGTAGACAGGGTGGGAGGCGAGGGCAGTCGGCTCGATCAGGGTGTGGTGGCCGGCCTGGCGGGCCCGGTCGACGAATTCGAGGTCCTCGCAGTCCCCCATCCACCGTCCGCGGCGCCCGAGATCGGTACGGAACAGGCCGATCTCGAGCGCGATGTCACGGCGGAAGAGCAGGTTGCAGCCGGTGACCCAGTACGGCCACACGGCCAGTTCCCGGCCTTCGGGCCAGTCGACGGCGCCGTGGCATTCACGCAGCGCCTTCGTCAGCGCCGCGACCTGTCCGCCGGGGTAGGTGACGTCGGTGCGGCCACCGACGGCGAACACCTTCTCTTCCTCGATCGCGGTGATGAGGGCCTGCAGCCAGCCGGTTTCGGGGGTGATGTCGGGGTCGGTGATGGCGACGTACCGGCCCCGGGCCGCGCAGATCCCGCGGTTGCGGCCCGCGCTCAGTCCGGGAGTCGGCTCGTACAGCACCCGCACCGCGAACGGCCAGGTTCCGTCGCGGACCGCGTCGGCGATCGGTCGGATGGGCCCGGGCAGGTCGTTGTCGACGATGACCGCTTCCATCTGCGCGGCAGGCAGGGTCTGCTTGGCCAGAGCGTCCAGTAGGTTCCGTACGCGCTGTGTGTTGCCGCGGGCGCTGACTACCACGGACACCAGGGGTGTCTCCGGATCGGACATGGGCACTCCCTCCTCGCTTCGGGGATGGGGGGGTTGCCGTTCATGTCACCGCCCGCACCCCGCCGCCGGGAAGAAAAAGGCTGTTGCGGAGGTGTTGCGGACCGTGCGCCGAAGTTCTGCACAGCGCGTGCCGGACTGGCTACGGTGACGGAACATCAGGGAGCGTGCGTGGAGGGGGACCCACGATGTCCGACCAGCTGTTACCTCACCCGCTGGCCGCTCTGCGCGCCGAACTCGGGCTGAGCGGCGAGCAGTACCTCGACCGCCTCGACAATGTGCACTGCGCCCTCGGCTACGGCCGGATGGCCAAGAGCCGGCAGAAGGTCTCCCGATGGGAGAACGGCGTCAACTCCCCCGAGATGCCCGCCCGGTACGCCATGGCCCGCCTGCACGGCATCCCCCGCGAGGCCGTCACCGAGCTCGGCTGGCCGGATTTCCTGCTGCTCGCATTCCCCGATGACCGTCCCGTTCTCGACAGCCCCTGGACCCTGGCGGGTACCGTGGCAGCAGTAGCCGCTGCCGCTCGGGGAGGCTCCATGCAGGATCGACGGGGATTTCTCATCGCCAGTGGAGCCACACTGACCAGCCTGTCGACGAGTTGGAGCCTCGCGCTCGCCGAACCGGCCGAAGCCTCACCCGTCACCCCGGACGAGGTTGTCCCCGCGAACACCCGTCTCACGCCGGCGCTGCTCGACACGCTGGAACAGCGCCTGGACGACCTGCGCCGCCTCGACGACGTCCTTGGTGGCGCCCGTCTTCGCAAGACGGCCATCGCCGAGTACGACCTTCTTGACGGCCTGGCCAAGCGGACGGGCCAGCATGGGCCGCTCGAACACCGGCTGCTGTCCCTGCTCGCCGAGTCTGCCCGGATGTGCGGCTGGCTCCAGTTCGACTCTGGTCGCCACGCCCGCGCCCAGCGGTACTACATCACCGCGCTGCGCGCGTCCGCGAGCGCGGGAGACCGCCAGGTCGGCGCCAATACCCTCGCTTTCATGGCGATCCAGGTCTACTCCGAGGGCAACCCGCAGGACGCCGTCTCCCTGGTCCGCACCGCGCAGGACGCCATCGCGCGGCGCACCACGCCGCGCGTGAAGTCGATGCTCCATGCCCGCGCCGCACGCGCCCTGTCCAAGACGGGTGACCGCGCGGCCTGCTGGCGGGAACTGGACGCCGCGCGAACCGAGTACGCTCGCGGTCCCCATGACGACGACCCGGCGTGGTCGTACTGGCTCAACCCGGGCGTTATGCGGTCTGTCAACCTGTTCCAGCGCGAGAGTGTCTCAAGACGTCCCTAATGCCTGGCCGCGTAATGCGGTCGTGGACCAGGCAGCAACGGGCGGAATGTCAGGGGCGGGTGGCGACGATGGCCTCGGTGCGTACGACTTCGTCGAAGACACCGTCGGGGTTGAACTCGGTGAGGGCCTGGCGCAGGTCGCGTTCGAAGGCGTCCTTGTCGTCGCCGAGTTGGGCGGGGCTGGAGTAGCTGTAGGAGAACTGCAGGCCGATGACCTCGTCCAGGGTGCGGGTGACGGTGCGGTCCCAGCGGGCGGTTTCGACGTTGGAGAACGGGGAGCGGGCCACCACGTCCTGGTGGCGTTCCCTGGGGTGGGAGTAGGTCCCCGACCCGGCCCGTCGCTCGGGCCCGAGGTAGCGGGTGCGGACGTCGGCGATGACCTGGAGCCAAGGCGCGGGCTCCAGGTCGCCGGGGGCGCCGCCGGAGGCCAGGACGACGGCCCCGTTCGGCTCGACGAGCTGGTCGAGGTCGCGAAGGGTCTGATCGCGGTCCATCCAGTGGAAGGCGGCCCCCATCACGGTCAGCAGCACCGGTTCCAGTCCCATGCCGGGCAGGGTGGTGGAGTCGCCTTGGCGCCAGTCGATGTTGGTGATGTCTTGCTCGGCGGCGAGTTTGCGGCCCTCGTCGAGCATGCCGGGCTCGGGGTCGACGGCGGTGACGTGGCCGACGAGCTTGGCGAGGGGCAGGGCGAGCACGCCGGTGCCGGTGCCCAGGTCCAGAACGCGCTGAGTGCCGTCCAGGGCGAAGCGCGCGGCCAGCATGTCGTAGAAAGCCTGGTCGTAGCCGGGGCGGTAGCGGGCGTAGTAGGGGGCGGTGGAGGCGAACAGCTCGTCGGGCGTGTAGGTCATCTCGTCAGTCTTTCGCGTTTAGTTGGCGGTGCGCGGTGTCATTCCGGAGAACGAGCCGGGTCCGCGTTGAGGTGCTTCCACCAGGTGCGCAGGGGCGCGGCTCCGGCTCCTTCGTGTGCGACGGAGCCGTCCGGGTTGCGGTCGGGGTGGCCGAGCAGCTGCTGCTCGATGTCGGTCAGGTCCCTGCGATCCAGTAGCTGGGGGGTGGGGTCGTCGACGGGGGCGAGCCAGCGGTAGCCGTACTGCATCATCACTGCCAACCGGGGGTGGCCGGAGGTGTTGAGACCGCCCGCGTGCCAGGTGCGGTTCTCGAAGAGAAACGCGTCGCAGGGGCCGACGTCGGGGGTGATCGCGCCGGGCGGGTCGATGGCTCCAGCCGGGACGGTGACGGGTCCGGTGTCGGTGTGGGTGCCGGGGAGGACCATGGTGACGCCGGCGTCGGGAGTGAGGTCGCTGAGGAAGTAGGCGGCCTTGATCGACATGCGGGGGACAACATCGGTGCCGAGGTCGCGGGTGGCAGAGCTCATGTCGCGGTGCCAGCCGTGCCGCTCGGGGACGCGGATGGTGCGCTTGCCACCGGGCGGGATGGACGGCATGTAGATCAGGTTGCTGGACATCAGGTGCAGGTTTGCGCTCAGCAGCGCGACGAGGGTGGGCAGCACCTTCGGGTTGGTGACCAGCGGCAGGAAGGTGTCGTCCATGGCGACGATGCCGCGGAAGCCGTCCTTGCCGTCGACGCTGCGGTCCCTGCCGAGGGTGCGGTCGTCGGCCAGCAGCCGCATCGCCGCTGCGGCGGCCTGCTCGCGCCACGAGGGCGTGATCGCGTCGCGCAGCACGACGAAGCCGTCACGATCGAAGGCGTCCAAGACTTTCGGGTCGGGCGGGGACGCCGTGTCGAGGGTCGTCATCCGCTGTGCTCCTTGATCATGAGGGCGGCTTGGGCGGAGAGGGCGGCGGCCGAGAGGCCGCAGTGTTCCAGCAGCCCCTCGGGGGTGGTGGGGCGGCTGGGCTCCCGGTAGCCGACGACGTGGAACCGGCTGGTCTCGCCGCGGGCGGCCAGCAGCGCCCGGACGCTGCCGGGGTGGGTGGGAACGGCCATCAGTACGGGGGTGTCGGTGCCGAACAGGCGGGTGAAGGTCCTCTCATCAAGAGCGTAGGGCCAGTGCGGGGCCGGACCGAGGACCGCGAGATCGTTGACATGCAGATAGCGGATCTTGATCTCGGGGTGAGACCGGCGGAGCAGCGTGGCGGCGGCGGTCAGCTCGCGGGCCGGGATGTCCCCGGCCGAGGCGAGGATGAGGTGCGGGCGGCCGTGGTGGCTCAGGTGGGGCCAGATGGCGGCGCCGTCGGTGAGCTCGTCGCGGAACGGGTCCGGCGGGAAAGCGGGGCCGGGGTGCTTGTCGGTGATCAGGAAGTTGACGCGGTCGTGCCCGGCCAGCATCACCGCGAGGACGGCGGCAGCCCGCGTGGCGTCCGCCGGGGTGTAAACGTGCACGAAGCCGTCCTCGGTCTCCAGCATCGACGAGACCAGGCCGGGGTTTTGGTGGGTGTAGGTGTTGCGCCAGCCCAGCGAGGTGATCAGGTAGTTGACCGACGGCAGCCCGCCCTGGTGGGCGAGATAGCGCAGCCGCCGGTGCTTGAGGTGCTGGACGAGCAGGCTGGTGTTGACCGGGGCGAAGGCTTCGTAGGTGGCGAGTAGCGCGTCCCGGCCGGTCTCGGTGTAGCCCTGCAGCCAGCCGTGACAGATCTCCTCGTTCAGGATCTCGACCGCCCAGGACGGCAGCCTGCCGTCCGCCGCCAACTGAAGCCGGTTGGAGGCGATCTCGTCCGGGCTGAATAGCCGGAACGCTCCGTTCGCCGCGCGTTCCCGAATGACTGCGGACACGTCCGGCCAGGACTGGGGCCCCCGGGAGGCGAGCGGAGCCGACGGCCGGGCTGTCCCCGGCGCGGGTGACGGTCCGGGCAGGGCCTGGCGGACCAGGTCGGTGGGGCGGCCCTGGGTGGTGAACAGCTCGGCGGGCCGGTAGGAGGCGAGCCAGGCCGCCAGCGCGGCGAACTCCGCATCGTTGTGACGTGGGCTTTTCAGCGGGGTCTTGTGGACGGCCGGGGTGCCCGCGATCCACCGCCCGGCCACCTGCTCTGGTCCGGTGTGGCCCTTGGGCATGGTCAACACGATCACCGGTTGCCGACCGGGCTCGCCGAGCGGCCTCAGCCGGGTGAAGGCGTCGGCCAGCAGTCGCCGGAAACCGGGCAGGTGGGCGCCGTCGTGGATCAGCGGTTCGTAGCCGAGGCCGGTGAAATACGCGCGTACGTCGTCCTCGCTCATGCCGGCCAGCAGGGAGGGGCCGCCCATCTTCAGTCCGTTGGCCAGCACCACCGGCAGCACCGCCCCGTGCTCCCCGCTGCCGTGCAGGGCTCGGCGGGCGAGCCAGGCCGCTGCGGTTGCCCCGGTCTCCAGCTCGCCGTCTCCGATCAGCGGGACGACCAGGCGATGCGGGGCGTCCAGCGCCATGCCCTGGGCGATGGCGAGGGCGGGGCCGAGCTGTCCGCCGGTGTGCCGGACACCGGGGATGAGCGGGGTGATCTCCCCGCCGAACCGCTCCGGGTGCGGGAAGCCGGTGATCAGAGCCCGCAGTTCGGGCATCGACCAGCTCGGCCCGTTCCCGGTCAGGTGCAGACTGCCGCCCAGGTAGGCGTGGGCGAGCGCCGAGGGGCCAGCGTGCCCGGCGCCGTGCAGTACCAGCAGTTCGGACCCGGTGGGCCGCCAGGCGGTCAGCGGCCCGAGGTGGGCGAGCATGCAGTTGACCGGCGGGCAGACGCCCCAGTGCCCGCGGGGAGTCTCCTTGACGTCCGCGGGCCGCAGCGGACGGGCGAGGCGGAGGTTGTCGGTGAGGTAGAGCTGGGCGGCGGACAGGTGGTTCAACGCCCGCCAGCAGGCGTCGATGGCCTGGTCGGGCACGGCCTCGGCAGCCTGCCGTGCCGCGTAGCTCCAGTCGGGGAAGCCGGGCGGAGCCGGGTCTGTGACGCGTTCGGTGGTCAGGGCCACGGGTCAGCTCCGGGTGCGGGTGGCGACCGCGTCGATGACGGCGGTGATGCGGGCGGCGCGGATGTCGGCGGTGGCGGATTCGGTGATCAGGTGGAGCATCTGGGCCTGCTCGTGGGCGGGCAGTACCGACCAGTCCAGTCCTTCCTTCTCCAGTGCTGCGGCCAGGTCGTCGGGGACGCCACGGGTGGACTTCTCGCGGACGGGCTGAAGCGTGAGCGGGACGCCCGGCCCTTCGATTGCGTCGGTCGCGGCGGTTTCGTGGGGGACGGCGGCCTGGCCGTGCAGGGAGACGGCGACGGCGGTGCGGGCTGTGCCGTCGGGGAAGGTCACTCGCAGCCGTTTGCCGCGCAGCCCGGCCGGTCCGGCGCAGGGCAGCAGCAGCATGCCGCGGGTCCCGGTGCTGCCGGCCGGGCGGGCGAGCACGTGCAGCGTCTCGGCCCCGGTGGGCAGCGGCAGCAGGGTGCGATGATCCCGGGCGGGGGCGGTGTGGCCGGTCAGTGGAGGTTGTGTGATGGCGATGATGCCGCCTTCGCCTCCGGTGGCGCGTCGGGTGGCCTTATGCGTGAACAGGCAGCGGTCCACCGCGGCGAGCAGTTGGTCGGTGAAGTGGTGCTTCCAGCCGCCGGCGCTGCGGTCGGCCGGGAGGTGCTCGGCGGAGGCGAAGGCCAGTGCGAAGGAGACGCGTACCGGCAGTTCGTCGGCGAGCCAGTCCCGTAGTTGGGTGACGGCCCGGTGGAAGCCGTTCGCGTCGTCCAGGGCGGCGGCGATGATGACCTCGTCGCCGCCGAAGGTGGCCGCGCATCCGGCCTCCCAGGGCTGGGTGTGGAACCAGGTACGGGTGACGGCGCCGAGGCGGGCCATCACCTTGTTCCCGGCCAGGTGTCCGTAGCAGCCGGGGTCGGTGGCGTTGGCCTGCTCGACGTGGCCTTTGAGCCCGTCGACGTCGCCGATCGCCAGCCCCACCAGTCCCCCGCTGGTCAGGGTTGCCGCCAGTGCGCGGGGGATGTGGCTGTGGAAGTCGGGGAAGGCGACCAGGCCGGTCACCGCGTCCTCGCGGCTGCCGGCGCACCAGTCACGTAGCGGCAGCTGCGCGGGGTCGAACAGCGGCACCGAGCTGACGAGCGGGTCGTGGGCGGGCACCTTCGGGCAGTGCTTGCCGGTCGGGTCCATCAGCGGGAAGCCTCCGAGGTCGTCGCCGGGGCCGGTGCGGGCCCGGCGGGCAGCAGCAAGGGAAGGGTGGTGAGTGTGTGGAGGCGAACGGTGCGGGCGGAGGTCATCAGCGGGCCGCCGGCCATGCGGCGGTCCAGCCAGGCGGTGTGCCAGCCGGCTGCGGCGGCTCCGGCGACATCCGCCCGGGGCGAGTCCCCGACATGCAGGAGACGGTCCGGGCCGAGCCCGCAGGCGCGTTCGACGGCGGCGAAGGCTTCGCGTTCGGGCTTGACCGCGCCGGTCTCGGCCGAATAGATCACCTGATCCAGCAGGTTGCGGAATGTCTGCGGGGGCTCGGCCGGTATGGAGGAGCCGAGGCTGTTGGTCAGGGCGAACAGCGTGAAGCCCTGCTCGCGCAGCGCGGTCAGTGCCGGTTGGACATCCGGGAAAAGCTCCGGCTCGGCGGCCCGCTGCCGGGCTCGCTCCAGCACGTGGGTGAGCGGGCCGACCAGGGCAGGGCGGCGGAAGACGGCTGCCAGGTCGCGGGCGAGGTCCTCGGGGGTGATCCGGCGACGTTTCGCTCCCTGTTCCATCACCGCGCGGGCCTCTTCCAGCGAGATGCCCAACAACTGGGCGACCTGCCCGGTGGTCGGCTCCGCCTCGGGACGTACCAGAGTGCCGCCCAGATCGAAGCAGATGCCACGTACCCCCTCCCAGAGGGTGCGGCGCAACCGCTGCTTGGTGGTCACGAGCCCGTCACCTCCAGCACTGCCGCTTTCTCAGGCAGGGTCGGGGCCTCGGCGAGGCCCGGGACGGTGCGGACGGGCAGCATCCCGTCCTCGACGTGGACGGGGGTGGGGTAGATCTGCTGCCGCAGCGGCTCCAGGGTCAGGTGCCACTCGATAGCCGGGATCTTGTCGCGGCAGCAGGCGCCGGCCAGGGCGAGGGCGGCGGGCAGCCGGTCGCCGTGGGGGAAGGTCGCCATGCCCAGGTCCGCGGCGAGCTCGGTGGTGTGCAGCGAGCGGGCCAGCCCGCCCGACCAGCCCGGATCGACCTGCCAGACATCCACCGCCTCGCCGGTCAGCAGCCGGGTCTGCTCGGCCTCGTCGACGGCGTGTTCGCCCGCCGCCAGGGGAACTCCGGTTCCGGCCGCCCGCAGCCGGTGCCAGCCGAAGGAGCCGGGCGGCAGGAGTTCCTCGGCGAAGGTGACCTGCAGGTCGGCCAGGACGGGCAGCAGCTGCATCGCCTCGTCCAGGCGGCAGCGGCCCAGGGCGTCGACCATGAACCGGCCCTTGCCCGCCGCTTCCCGTAACCGCCCGAGCGTCTTCGCGACTGCCCTCGGTCCGGCGAGGATCAGCGGTTTGGGCAGTGGCCACTTCTGTCCCCAGAATCCCGCCGCGGTGATCCAGGCCGCGGCCTCCGGGGCCGACGGGTGGGCCGGGTCGAGGCCGAGTGCTGAGGCGTAGGCGGGGACTTTGGGCCGGATGGTGCCGCCCAGCAGGCCGGTTACGCTCAGCCCGGTGGCGCGGGAGGCCAGGTCCCAGCAGGCCAGTTCGATGGCGGAGGCGGCCTGCCGGGCGTGTGCGCCGGTGCGGTGCCGCCCGGTCTTCGACCGGTAGGCCAGGCGGCGGGGTGCGGCGGCATCGTGCCCGATCAGCCCGGCGGCCAGGTCGTCGGCGATGATCTGCGCGACCGTCTCGGCGACTGGGGCATGCCAGCCGGAGACGCCGTCGCCGACCAACTCGATGGCGAACCGGGTGCGGTGCTCGGCCCAGGCCGGGCCCGCCGGCGGCTCACCGGCCGCGGCGGCAACCGGCTCGGGCAGGTCGGACGGCAGCCCGGCGGGCTGCGGGGACAGCTGCCAGGCGCGGACGGCGCGGACCACGGTCTTCGTGGCCATCCCGGCTTGGGCGGGTGCGCGAACCGTGAGGGTCGTCATCAGATCTTCGCCCCCGTCAGTTCCTCCCTGGCGAAGGTGAAGCACCACGGACTGCGGTAGTTCTGCCACCACTGCGGTCGCAAGCCCGTGGGGGCGAAGAGCTCCTCCAGGTGCCGGCGCATGGTCAGGTGCCACTCGATCGTGTCCGAGCCCGGCGTGCGGTAGACGTCCATGAACGCGTTGTGGGCCTGGTAGGTCTGGAACCGGGGGAAGGCAGTGGTGACCGACACGAAGTCCTTCAGGTGCTCGATCGCGTCCTCGATCGGGTCCAGGCCGACGATGTAGGTGAAGTCGGTGGTGATGCCCCTCTGTTTCGCCCGGCCCAGAGCGGCGGTCATCTCGGCGGGGGTGAGCTTGGCCTTGGACTCCTTGAGGATCTGCCGCCGCTCGGTGAAGCACTCGGCGGTCAGTGTCAGGTGGAACGGGCCCAGACCGGCGGCGGCGTCCATGCCCTCGTTGCTGCTCAGCACCGAGGACAGGAAGTGCAGGGTGCCGGTGCAGCCGTTCTGGCCCATCGCCGCGCGGACCTCGGCGAGATGGTCCAGCGCGAGGTGCTCGTAGAGGAAGCAGCCGGTGCAGACCGTCACCGTCTCCACGGCCGACAGGTCCTCCATGCCGGAGTTTGTCGCGAGAGCGCCGAGGTAGCCGGGCAGGTCCAGGGCCTTGATCTTCGGGTCGGATGCGTCTTCGAGGGTGTTGGGGCAGAACACGCAGCCGGTGCACTGGCTGCGGGCGTTGGAGTTGAGGGTGAGCATCTTGGTGCCGTTGCGCCAGTAGCCCAGCACGGCGTCGTCGTCCTCGATGCCGTCGACTTCGCCGACCTTCTCGCCGTTCAGCCGCAGCTCGTACTCGTCCAGCTCGAACGGGGAGTCCTCACGGCCCAGCGAGAGGATCAGGAACAGCGGGGTGTCGGGGCGGGAGTCCAGCCGCAGCCGGAAGCGCATGCGCGGCTTGGTCAGCGGGGACCGGGCGCCGGATGCGTTCAGCGCGATCAGCAGCACGTCCTCGGGGTTGACGTTCCACTCGCGGGCCACCTGGTCAAGGTGGCGGACCGATTCGAGCATCAGCTGTTCCCTTCGTGTGGTGGGAGGTGCAGGTCGTCGACGGCGCTGTAGCCGCCGACTGATGCGGGTGCCGTGCTATGGATCAGGCCGCAACGGGAGCCAGGGGAAGACGGATGACGATCCGCTTGCCGCCCGTGGCGGTCTCCGGGAGGACCTCGGCTCTGCCGTGGACTTCCCTCACCAGGGCGTCGACCAGGAACAGGCCGCGGCCACCGAGGTCGTGGGCGGCGGGCAGCGGCTTCGGCTTGAGCGGGTGGGCATCCGCGACGGCCAGCACCAGCGCAGCCTGCTCCTCGACCGCGAGGGTGACCGCGGCGGTGGGCGAAAGTACGGCCGCGTGTTGCACCACGTTCGTCACCAGTTCGCTGACGATCAGGCAGGCGGTTCCCACGACCTCCTGGGACATGCCCCAGCCGGCAAGGACCTTGGCCGTCTCACGGCGGGCCAGCGGGACGTACTCGGCCTCGGAGATCACCTGGAAGTCGTGGCGCATCACGGTGCTGGACATCGCGGGACTCACCCTCTCTCCGAGCGGCAGCCGCCCGGACCGTGACCGAAGGTAAGAGCCCCAGCACGCAGAGGTGTTCACGACGGTGAACCCACGAACACTGAGCCCCCGGATCAGGGTCGGACGGTGGGGAACGCCGGCTCGGGTGCGGGAGTTGCGTACAGACCAACGTGCTCAACCGCGTACGGCGCCTGCCCAGAAGTCCCGTACCGGCGAATGTCGAGCCACGTACGGACCTATGTGCTCAGCCGGGGCAGGGAGATGTTGCCGGTCAGAGCGGAAGGCCGATGCGGTGGGCGAGACCGCGCAGGTCCCGAGCGACGTGGGCGGACAGCTGCCGGTCGGTGAGGTACTCGACGGTGTTCCTCACCGGTGCGTTGGCGTGGATGCGCTGCGGTGCGATCTCCTCGGCGGTCAGCAGGGCCGCGACCGCCTGGGCCTCCCGGCCTCGCAGATGGGCGAGCGACCGGCCCAGGTCGGCGTGGAAGGCGGCCTGCCGTCCCGGAGCTTCCGCCAGCGTCTCGGGATGGACCCCGTTCCCGGCGGTGACCGCCACTCCGTGCAGACCGAGGTCGGTGTTCAGGCTCACCTTGTGGATGCCGACATTGGTGGGGCCGAAGTTCAGGTGCCAGGCCCGCGTCTCGCCGGTGCGGCCGGCCAGCTTGGCGGCCTCCGCCAGATGGCCGCGGACATACTCGGCGCGGGTGTTGCCGGGCCGCTGCCGGTCCTGGGTCAGCGAGGTGGCGGAGATCAGGTGAAGTTCACCGAGCAGCGCATGAGCATCAGGGCTCGTCAGGTGCGCTTCGAGGGTATTGGCGGCGGCGGTAGCCTGTGCCAGGGCCTGGGTGGGACTGCCGGCCGCCATCAGCACATGAGTGTGGAAGAAGCCGGATAGAGCGGAGTAGACCGGGTCGTCCAACTCCGCGATCGCCTCGGCGGCACGGGTCACCGCGATGAACGCCAAGTCGGTATAGCCGAGGTTCTTCAACAGCAAGGTGCAGGCCGGATGGTAGGCGTCCGCCAGCAGTTTCAGCAGCTCACGGCGGGCGGCGCCGACGGCGGCCTCGGCGGCGGCGTGCAGGTCGGCCAGCAGCGTCGGAAGACCGGCGGCGAGGGAGCCGTATTCGGCCGCGTGGTAGAGCCGGTTGGCCTTCGCCACCCGTTCGGTCAGCACTGCCGCCGGAACCTCCGGTGGGCGGCGGTCCGGCGGGGTGGCCATGGTCAGGCCCATCAGCGTCAGCCGCAGGGCGGGGATCGCCTCGTGAGCCGCGCTGGTGTGCGGGTCCACCGGGGCGAAGGGCTGGCCCGTCAGCTCGGACGGGGCGATCTGCAACGCCTCGGCGAAGGAGGTGATGAGGCTGGAGCGGTCCAGCAGCCGCTGACCGTTCTCCACCATCGACAGGTAGCCGACCGACACCCCGGCCAGGCCCGCGAGGTTGCGCAGACTCATCCCGCGCTGGCGGCGGGCCGACCGCAGACGCTCTCCGATCCTCCGAGCCTGCTCTTCGTTCATCGCCCCCGCCTCAACTCCCGAGCCTCAGCCGTAGAGTAGGGCGAGCCTGCCGCCCCCAGGGGTCTTTCCCGCCAGACGGGCGGCATCACCACAGCCCGGCCCGCTCGGCCAGATCCCGCACCGCCGTGGTGTGAACGGTGGTGCGGTCGGTGAGCGCGGCGACCAGGTCGCGAGCGAACGGGTCCAGCCGCAGCCGCAGCGGTGCCGCCTCGTCGGCCTCGACCAGCCGGGCGACAGCCTCGTCGGCGCGGTCTTGGCGGGCCTCGGCCGCCGCGGCGACCACCAGCAGACCCGAGCGGTCGGCGCCGTCGAGCGCGGCATGATCCGCCGCGCGTACGTGGTCGGCGGCCTCGGCCGCGTCGCCCACCTCGGCGGCTACGGTGGCACGGGCCGCGATCACCAGGGCCGACTCCCGTGCGCCGTCGGCCCGTTCGGCGGCCGTGGCAAGGAGTCGTTCGGCCTCCGGACGGCGTCCGGCCATGGCCTGGGCGACGGCGGCCAGCGCCGACAGCTCCCAGTCCGCTCCGGCGTCCTCGGCGCGGTCGGCGCGGGCCAGCGCGTACTCCGGCAAGCCTAGGTCGATCAGCAGCCGCACCTCCTCGACCAGCACCGGCAGCGGCTCGCGCGTGCCGGGACGAGCCCGGTGCAGCAGCATCCACGCCAGGTCCTTGTAGCCCAGTCGTCGCAGCAGTCCGGCGGCCAGCACATGCGCGTCCACGCGCAGCCGCACCGCCTCGTCCCGCCCGGGCCCCGTAGCGGCGGCCATCGCGCGGTCGGCCGCCTCGATCAACTCCGGCAATGCGAGCGCGAGATGGTGCTCATCGCCCGCGGCTTCGGCCCGTGCGGCAGCCCGGATTCGTTCCGCAAGCGCCTCCAGCAGCGCGCCGGGGGCCGTATCCGGTTGTCGGCGGACCATGCGGCGCCGCAGGTGGAAGGCGACCGCCCGCACCGCCGCGTGCTCCTCCCCGCGCGGCGGGTAGGGCTGCCCGGTCAGGTCCGCGACGTCGAGCCGCAAGGCGGCGGCTAGCGCCGCCAGCCGACCGCGGCGGTCCACCCACTCCCGACCCGTCTCCAGCCCGGCGAGGTAGTCGAGCTCCAGGCCGGTGCGGGAGGCAAGGGCATCCCGGGTCAGTTCCCGGCGGCGGCGCCAGGCGGCCAGGCGGGCCCCAATCGGGCCGCTGGCGGCCGTCTCGTCCAGCTCGCGCATCACCAGATAACTCGCATACCCACTCGCCCGGACCGTGCTCTGCCAGGACAAAGTCCATGCACCCCGTTCGGGGGAGGATCGTGTTCCCCCTGGCAGGACGCATATGCCTGGCGCGCGACACATTAGTCACACTGCTGAAGGCCGCGCGAACTGGCAGGTGACACGCCCGGTCAGGGCGAAGGAGGGCTCGGGGCCGGCAGGACCGCGACGTTGTCCCCGGACTGCCGCAGCCGTTCGAGGAGACGGGCGTTCTGGGTCTCCAGCTCGGCATTGCGCAAGGCCAGGACCTGGATCTGGTCGGCGTAGGTGGCCACGGTGCCCTTGAGTTCGCGGATCTCGGCGGCGTGCTCGCTGCGAAGCTCACGCTCCGCCTTCTTCAGCCGGGACACCTCCGCCCGAAGCTCCTCCGGTTCCGGGCGGCGGGTCCGCGGCGCCTCCAGGATCTCCTTCACCGCCTGCGCCACCGGCGAGCGGTAGTAGGAGGCGCGGGAGACACCGGCCTCGGTGCACAGATTCACGACCGTGATCTTGCCGTCGGTGAGCTCGGGCAGGCCGTGCATCAGCCGCTCGAACGCCTCCATCAGCGCGCGGTCGATGTCGGTGAGTACTCGGCCGTCCGTCGAGAGACGGTCGAAGGTGTGCCGGATGCGCAGCCGTGTCTCGTCGTTCACGCCGACTCCGCGCCTTCCTCGGTGTCGTCCGTGGTGATGCTCTGGAGGAGTTCGTCGAGTTCAGTGGCGTCGTCCGCAGCCGGGCGGACGACGCGACGACGCCGGGCAGGTCACCGAGTTCGCGGCGGATCCGCTCGAACTCCGCCGAGATCCGCTCGGCGGCCCCGCCGGAGGAGGCGCCGCCGTCGTTCCAGTCGCGGTAGAGGTCTTCGAGGTAGTCCAGCCGGGCGGCCGCTTCGTTGCTGGCCACCTCGGCGGCGAACCCGGACTCCGATGTCCCGGCATACCCCTCGAACATGACAGTTCGGGCATGTTGGTACTGCCGTGTTCCGGCGACGACGCCGAAGGGCTGGTGGGCGATGTGCCAGGCCACGTTGTGAACGTGGTT
>NZ_JAYWVC010000012.1:0-87807 GCF_036281785.1 Streptomyces chiangmaiensis
TTCGGACACCACCTGTGTCAACCGGGTCAACCAGGCCGAGAGCTACATTCAGAACACGCTCCCCGCCCGCCTGGACGCCACCTACAACGCGATCCGCGCCAAGGCACCCAACGCCAAAGTGGTCGTCCTCGGCTACCCGCGCATGTACACCCTGAATGTCTTCTGTGTCGGCCTCAGCGACACCAAGCACCGCAAGATCGACGAGGCCGCGGACGTTCTGGACAACGTCATCGCAGGCAGGGCGGCCGCCCACGGTTTCGTCTTCGGCGACGTCCGCGGCACATTCAGCGGTCACGAGCTCTGCTCCGGCGACGGCTGGCTGCACGCCCTCGTTGTGTCGCCGAGCTGGGAGTCGTACCATCCCACCGCCACCGGTCACTCCAGCGGCTACTACCCCGTCTTCAACGCCAAGAGCTGATCCGTCTCACAGGACGGTGCCTCTGTCCGCCGAAGGTGGCGGACAGAGGCGGTACCGCAGATCCGCGAGACAGCGAGCCTTCGCTCTTGGCGCGGCGCCACTTCGACACTCAGCTTGACTCTTGACCTCTGCATTGCCGCGTGCCCACCCGGCGGCCTGAACCGTTCCCTCCTGGATCCTGAGGGAGAACCGTGGAAGTCCTCTGGTCCGCTGGATACCGCCTTTTGACCGGGAAGCCGTCGTCGCAGGTCAGAATGTGTCGACGGGGACGTACACACCCCAGACGTCGCGCAGGGCGTGGGAGACCTCGCCGACCGTGGCACGAAGGCGCAGGGCCTCGCGCATCGGGTCCAGGACGTTGTCGGTGCCCTGGGCCGCCGCGCGCAAGGCGTCGAGAGATCGTGCGACGGCGTCGTTGTCGCGTTCCTGGCGCAGGGCCACGAGGCGTTCACACTGGTCGATCTCGATCTGCGGGTCGACCCGCAGCGGCGCGTAGGGTTCCTCCTCGTCGAGGACGAACGTGTTGACGCCCACCACGGTGCGCTCCTGCTTGTCGATCTCCAGCGCGATCCGGTACGCGGACTTCTCGATCTCCGACTTCTGAAAGCCCTGCTCGATCGCGGCGACGGCGCCGCCCCGGTCCTCGACGGCCTGGATCAGCTCAAGAGCCGCCGCCTCGATGTCGTCGGTCATGGACTCCATCACATAGGACCCGGCGAAGGGGTCTACGGTGCTGGTCACATCGGTCTCGTAGGCGATGACCTGCTGGGTGCGCAGAGCGAGCCGCGCCGCTTTCTGGGTGGGCAGGGCGATGGCCTCGTCATACGAGTTGGTGTGGAGGGACTGCGTCCCGCCGAGAACCGCTCCGAGGCCCTGGAGGGCAACCCGCACGAGGTTGACCTCTGGCTGCTGTGCCGTCAACTGCACGCCGGCGGTCTGGGTGTGGAAGCGCAGCATCTGCGACTTGGGGTTCTTCGCCTTGAACTCGTCGCGCATGATGCGGGCCCAGATCCGGCGGGCGGCGCGGAACTTCGCGATCTCCTCCAGTAGCGTGGTCCGGGCGACGAAGAAGAATGACAGGCGGGGTGCGAAGTCGTCGACGTCCAGGCCCGCGGCGATCGCGGTGCGCACGTATTCCTTGGCGTTGGCGAGGGTGAAGGCGATCTCCTGCACGGGGCTCGCCCCGGCCTCGGCCATGTGGTAGCCGGAGATGGAGATCGTGTTCCAGCGCGGGATCTCCCTGCGGCAGTAGGCGAAGATGTCGCTGATCAGCCGGAGGGACTGCTTCGGCGGATAGATGTAGGTGCCGCGGGCGATGTACTCCTTGAGTACGTCGTTCTGGATCGTGCCGGCCAGTCGGTCTCCGGCGATGCCCTGCTCGGCTGCGACCAGCTGATACAGCAGGAGCAGCGTCGACGCGGGTGCGTTGATCGTCATCGACGTCGACACCTTGTCCATCGGCAGTCCGTGGAACAGGGTGCGCATGTCCTCGATCGAGTCGATCGCCACGCCGACCTTGCCCACCTCGCCCCGGGCGATGGCCTCGTCGGAGTCGTAGCCCATCTGTGTCGGCAGGTCGAAGGCCACGCTCAGGCCGCCGGTGCCTGCGTTGACCAGTTCGTGGTACCGCTCGTTGGACTCCTTCGCCGTGCCGAACCCGGCGTACTGCCGCATCGTCCACGGCCGGCCGGTGTACATCGACGGGTAGACACCGCGGGTGAAGGGGTATCGCCCCGGGGTCCCCAGCTTGGCCTCGGCGTCGAAACCCTCCAGTGCGGAGCCGTCGTAGAGCGGCTTGATCGGCAGCCCGGACTCGCCATGTGTCACCGAACCCACGCCGGACCTCCCTCGGTACTCAATCTCGAATCGACGGTACTCAGTACCATCTTCCCAGGCAAGTGGTCTCCGTGGACCGAGACGGGGAAGGATGATCACTCATGAGCAAGTCAGCCGCGCGGACCCGACTCGCAGACGCCGCCTTCGCGCTCTTCGACGAGCGCGGATACGAGCAGACCACGGTCGAGGACATCGCGGAGCGGGCCGGTGTGGGACGCACGACGTTCTTCCGGCACTACCGATCGAAGGAAGACGTCATCTTCCCGGACCACGACCGGCTGCTCGTGCTGATCAGTGACCGGCTGGCGACCTCGAGTCACAGCACCGCCCTGGTCGCGGTGTCCGACGCGGTTCGGCTGGTACTGCTGCACTACGTGGATGAAGGAGATCTGGCTCGACGGCGGTATGCGCTCACCAGCAAGGTGGCGGCGCTGCGCGACCGCGAGATCGCCGGCGTGGCCCGCTATCAGCGGCTGTTCCGTGAGTTCATCTCGGAATGGATGGGGGACCCGACGGAGTCGGCGTCGCTCAGGGCCGAACTGATGGCAGCGGCCGTGGTCGCCGCCCACAACCACGTGCTGCGCCGCTGGCTCAGGGGCGAGGCATCCGACCCGCTCGCGGAGGTCGACGAGGCGATGCGCGAGGTGCTCGCCCTCTTTCCGGCCTCTCTGTCCCCCCGGGAAACCGGCGCAGGGACCACCGTCGTGGCCTTCCGCACCGAACAAGACCTCGATGCGCTGCTTCCTTCGCTACGGCGCCTCATCGAGGGCGGACCCGAGCGGTGAAACCCGGTCGGCAGGTCAGGGTGTGCCGTACTGGGGACCTTTTCCGGGGGTGGTGCACAGGCTCAGGATCACGGCCTCGAGGGAAAACCCCGCAATGACGGGGCCTTGTCGCCACGTTCCGTTCCCTGACGACGCGCCCCCGCGGGGCGCCGCGTCAGGAGTGGCCTATGGCCGTCCGCGTGTCGCCGTGGGCCTCCTCGAGGCGCCGGGTGGCCTCCTCGGCCGTGCAGTGGGCGAGGAGCATGACGATGGCGGTCTTGGCGTGGCCGCCGGCCGCCCGCAGGGCCTCGGCGGCGGTGTCGGGGTCGGCGCCGGTGGCCTGCACGACCATGCGGCGGGCGCGGTCGACGAGCTTGTCGTTGCTGGCCTTCACGTCGACCATGAGGTTCCCGTAGACCTTGCCCAGGCGCACCATCGAGGCGGTCGAGAGCATGTTGCAGACCATCTTCTCGGCGGTGCCGGCCTTGAGGCGGGTCGACCCCGTGAGAATCTCGGGCCCCGTGGGCACCTCGATCGGCATATCGGCGTAGCGGCTGATCACCGCGTCGCGGTTGCAGGCGATCGACACCGTCATGGCGCCCTTGGCGGCGGCGTGCTTCAGGCCGCCGACGACGTAAGGCGTACGGCCGCTGGCGGCAAGCCCGACGACCGTGTCCCGTTCGTTCACGCTGATCTCGTCGAGGTCGACGACGGCCCTCGCGGGTTCGTCCTCGGCCCCCTCGACCGCCACGACGAAGGCGCCCGGGCCGCCGGAGAGCAGGCCCACGACCTGCTCGGGGGAGGTGCCGAAGGTGGGCGGGCACTCCACGGCGTCGAGCAGGCCGATTCGGCCGCTGGTACCGGCGCCGATGTAGATCAGCCGTCCGCCCCGCCGCAGTGACTCGGTGATCGCCTCGACGGCGGCCCCGATCTGCGGGAGTGCCTCACGTACCGCGAGGGCGACGGTCTGGTCCTCGGCGTTCATGACTGAGAGCAGTTCGGTGACCGGCATGCGGTCCAGATCGTCGGTCCGCTCGTTGCGGGTCTCGGTGCCGAGTGTGCTGAGGTCCACGGCGCGGTCGTCCTTTCAGGGGTGGTGGGGGGAAGGGGGCCGACGGTCAGTCGCCGGCCTGTGCGTGGCGCTGCGGCTGCCGGCGCTTGCGGCGCTGGACGGCCCCATAGGTCTTTTCGAGCGCCACGGTGGTGGCGTCGTAGGAGCGCTGGGCGACGCCGACGAACAAACAGTCGATGACAGCGAGTTGCGCGATGCGGCTGACGGTCGCGCCGGAGCGGAAGGGGGTCTCCCTGGCGCAGGTGGTCAGCACGAGGTCCGCGCTCGCCGCGAGGGTGGAGCGCGGGACGTTGGTGAGGGCGATGGTGGTGGCGCCGCGTTCGGCGGCGGCCTGGAGGGGCTCGACGGTGTCTTCGGTCTCACCTGAGTGGGAGATGGCCAGGGCGACGTCGCCGGGCCCGAGGAGCGCGGCCGCGGTGAGGGCCGCGTGCCGGTCGGTCCAGATGAACGCGAAGTGGCCGATGCGGTGGAGCTTCTGGTGGAGGTCCTGGCCGACGAATGCGCTGGCGCCCACGCCGAATATGTCGATCCGCCGGGCCCCGGCCATGGCGTCCACCGCGCGGCCCAGCACCTCGATGTCCAGTTCGGCCCCGGAGTCCTCCAGGGCGCGCACCTCGTTGTAGACGATCTTGCTGACGATGTCGCCGAGGGTGTCGGTGGCGCTGATGTCGGTGCTGGGCGCCGGGCGCTCGCCGCCGAGAGCGTGCTCGTGGGCGGCTGCCGCGGCCAGGGCCAGGCGCAACTGTGGGTAGTTGGTGAGCCCTATGGCCCGGCAGAAGCGCATCACCGTAGCCACCGAGGTGTGAGCCTGCTTGCCGAGGGCGCTGATGGACAGCTCCGCCGCCTGCGCCGGGTCGGCCAGGACGGCTTCCGCCACTCGCCGCTCCGACGGGGCCAGGGACGGCAGGGCCGCGCGGATCCGGGCCAGCGTCGCGGCGGGGGAGGTGTCCTCCGCGTGCTGAGTCGGTGTCCTTGGTGGTTCCTGGCGGGCCATGGGCCGTTCCCTCCTGAGTGGGTGCCGACACATTAACCAGGGCGTCGGTGGTGCGTCAAAAATTTACGTACTCAATTGCGTGAGGTTACTTATTGACATACGGACGTCGACCTTCCGATACTCGCTGGACCGCGATCCGCGCCGGTCATCGGCTCTACGGCCGTCCCATGACCGTTCGATGCGACGGATCCGTGAAGACACGAAGGCGTGCCGTTATGACAGCAGCAGTGGCGGTGGACCTGGGCAAGACCGGCTGCCGTGCCGTGCTGTGGGAAGGCGGCGCCGCTCCCGCCCACGACGTCCACGAGGTGCCCGGTGCTCCCGGGCTCGCCGCCGGCAACGGAGTGGCCCTGGCCCGTGCGGCCGTGCGGGCCGCCGTCCTTCCGCTCCTGGAACGGCGGCCGTCGCTCCGGCTCGCGGCGGTCTGCGTGGGCGCCGCCGGAGCGGCCGCCGCACCGGAGGCGGCCCGCGAACTGGCCGGCCTGCTTCTCGAGGACCTGCCCGCGGACGAAGTGGCCGTCACCAGTGACGCCGTCACCGCGCACGCCGGTGCCCTCGGCGGCCGTACCGGTGTGGTGCTCGCGATCGGTACCGGCTCCGTCGCCATCGGCATCGGTGACGACGGCTCGTACGTCCGCGTGGACGGCTGGGGTCCCTGGCTCGGTGACGAGGGCAGCGGCGCGTGGATCGGCGCCGCCGGACTGCGAGCCGCACTGCGCGCCCACGACGGACGCGGGCCGGACACCGCTCTGCTGTCCGCTGCCGCGGCACGCTTCGGCGACCCCGACCGGCTGCCCTCGGCCGTCGGCGGGGACGGGAACCCCGCGCGTACCGCTGCTTCCTTCGCCCCGGACGTGGCCCGTGCCGCTGCCGAGGGTGACGCCGCGGCCTCGGCGATCGTCCGGGACGCGGCCACCGCACTCGGCGAGACCGTGCTCGCCGCCGCCCGCCGCGTCGGCGGCGAGGACACCCTCCCTGTCACGATCACCGGCGGGCTCACCGGCCTCGGCGAGCCGCTCCTCGGTCCGCTCCGGTCGGCGCTCGCCGACTCCTCGCGCCCCCTGCACCTGCAGCCCCCGCTCGGGGAACCGCTGGACGGCGCGCGCCTGCTGGCGCTGGACGCGTCGGCACCGCACGAACCCCACGTCGCCCGCGTACGGCGGTCGACTTCCTTCCCCACTGTCCCCACCCCGCCGGTGACCCCGCCGGCCGTTGCTTAGGAGTGAGCGTGCGCCAACTCGACCTTGTGGTGGTCGTCGTCTATTTGGTGGCGATCGCCGTGATCGGACTGCGCCTGGCCGGACGGCAGAAGACCGCGAAGGACTACTTCGTCGGCGAAGGTCACATGCCGTGGTGGACCGTCTCGTTCTCCGTGGTGGCCACCGAGACCAGCGTGCTCACCGTCATCAGCGTGCCCGGCGGTGCCTACAGCGGGCAGGGCTTCGGCAACGTAGAACTCGCCCTCGGCTACGTGATCGGCCGCGTCATCGTGGCCACCGTGCTGATCCCCCTCTACAAGCGGGGCGGCTTCGTCAGCGCCTACCAATACCTGGGCAGCAGATTCGGGCTCAAACTCCAGGGCCTCGCCTCGGTGACGTTCGTCTTCACCCGGCTCCTCGCCGAGGGCGTCCGGCTGTTCGCCTCCGCGATCCCGATCAAGCTGCTGCTCGACGAGTTCGGCGTGCATGCCAGCTACCAGGTCATCATCATCGTGCTCACGGTGATCACCGTCGTCTACACCTACCTCGGCGGCATCAAGGCGGTCATCTGGACCGACGCCATCCAGATGGGTCTGTACCTGGGCGGTGCGATCCTCGCCATCGCCGTGCTCTCCGGTCACGTCGGCGGTGACGGCTTCTCCAGCGCCCTGCACACGGGCCACTTCAAGCTCTTCGACACCAACTTCGACCTGGCGCACATCCTCACCAGCCCGTTCGCCCTGCCGACCGCGATCATCGGCGGCGCCATCTTCGCGATGGCCAGCCACGGCTCCGACCAGCTGATCGTCCAGCGCGTCCTGGCCACCCGCTCGCTGCGGGACGGCCAGAAGGCCATGATCGCCTCCGGTGTCTTCGTCACCCTCCAGTTCGCCGCCTTCTCCCTCGTCGGCGCCCTGCTGTGGTCGTACAACAAGGGCAAGGACTTCAAGGAGATGGGCCTGTCCAGCTCGGACAACCTCTACCCGAACTTCATCCTGCACGGCCTGCCCGTGGTGATCTCCGGCCTGCTCGTGGCCGGCATCCTGGGTGCCGCGATGGGTTCGCTGTCCTCGGCGCTCAACTCCATGTCGAACTCGACGGTCTCCGACATCATCCACAGCTTCTTCCGCAGCACGCCGTCCGAGGCGGCGCTGCTGAAGCTCGCCCGGGTGATGACGCTGGTGTGGGCGGTGCTGATGGCCGTCTTCGCCTGCGCCTTCAGCACCAGCACGGGCAACGTCTACCTCACCGGTCTGACCATCGCGGGCTACACGTACGGCGCGCTGCTCGGCGCGTTCCTGCTCGGCCGGCTCGTCCGGCGCGCCAACGAGGTCGACTCCATCGTCGCCTTCCTGGTGACGGTCGGCGTCATGACGTACATCGTGCGCGAAGTGAAGATCGACGTGACGGTGGCCGGGGCCACCGTGCCGACGGCGATCGCCGCCCAGTGGCTCGTGCCGATCGGCGTGGTGATCACGTTGGTCGTCGGCGGCCTGATGAGCCTGTTCCACCGCGCCCCCGAGGTCGCTCCGCTCCCCGTGGGCGACGGGGAGCCCGGCCCCGGCTCCGACCGCGTCGCGGCCGTCGCCGGTCAGTAGTCACGGCTCGTCCACCCCACCCGGTGCGGGGCCGCCACGGCGGCCCCGCACCCGCCCCGTCCCCGACATTCCCAGGGAGAAGTCATGCCGCAGTCGCAGCCGACCCCGCCCGCACGGCGGAACGTGTGCCGGGAGGCGCTGTGCGCGTGATCGGCCTGATGTCGGGCACCTCGTACGATGCCATCGAGGCCGCAGCCGCGGACCTGACGCTCGACGGCGACACCCTGCTCCTGCGGCCCCTCGGACACCTCTCCGTCCCCTACCCGGACGAGCTGCGGGGCCTGATCGCCGCCACCTTGCCACCGGCCGCGACGACCATAGAGGCGGTCTGCGCCCTGGACACCGGCGTCGGCCAGGCCTTCGCCGCCGCCGCCGACCGTGCCCTGCGCGAGTTGTGCGACGGCACCGCCGACCTCGTCGTCTCGCACGGCCAGACCATGTACCACTGGGTCGAGGACGGCACCGTCCGCGGCACGCTCCAGCTGGGCCAGCCCGCCTGGATCGCCGAGGCCACCGGCCTTCCGGTCGTCTCCGACCTGCGCAGCAGGGATGTCGCCGCGGGCGGGCAGGGAGCCCCGCTGGTCGGTATGACCGACACGCTGCTGCTGCGCGGTCTGCCGGGCACGCCCGCCGCGCTGAACCTGGGCGGCATCGCCAACGTCACCGTCGTCGCGCCCGGGGCCGATCCGCTGGCCTTCGACACCGGCCCCGCCAACGCCCTGCTGGACGCGGCCGTACGGCACTTCACCGACGGCGCGGCCAGCTACGACGAGGACGGCCGCAGGGCCGCCGCCGGCCGGGCCAACCCCGAGCTGCTCCGGGTCCTCCTGGACGATCCCTACTACCGCAGGCCCGCACCGAAGAGCACCGGCAAGGAGCACTTCCACCTGCCCTACCTGCAGCGGGCGCTGGAAGCGGTGCCCACGCCCGATCCCGATGACGTCCTGGCCACCCTGACCCGGCTCACCGCCGTCACCGTGGCCGACGCCTGCCGCGCACACGGGGTCACCGAGCTCGTCGTCTCCGGCGGCGGCGCCCGCAACCCGGTGCTGATGCGCATGATTGCCGAGGAACTTCCCGGTGTGGCACTGCGCCCCAGCGACGGACTGGGCCTGCCCTCCGACGCCAAGGAGGCGCTGGCCTTCGCGGTGCTGGGCTTCCTCACGGTGCACGGCCTGCCCGGCACCCTGCCCTCGGGCACCGGCGCGCGCCGGGCCACGCTGCTCGGCAGTATCACCCCGGGCCTGGCACCGTTGCGTCTGCCGGAGCCCGCGGCGCCGCCGCCGCTGCTGATGCGGATCACCGGACCCGCCCCCTCCGCCCACTGACACCGCAGTAGCGAGGACCCATGAGCCCCACCGCCACACCTTCCGCCGCGGACCGGTCCGCCGGACTGGCCGAGCTGCTGGCCGCGTGCGTCAGTGACCCGGCCCGCGTGACCACCGATGTGCCGCGCCTGGTCGCCGCCGCCCATGACGCATCGCCGTACCTGTTCACCCCGCAGGCCGTCGTGCGCGCCGCGTCCGCCGCCGAGGTCGGCGCGCTGATGGCCGGGGCCCGCACGGCAGGGCTGCCGCTGACGCTGCGCTCGGGCGGCACCAGCCTGGCGGGGCAGGCGGGCGGCGACGGCATCCTCGTGGACGTCCGCAGCCACTGGCGCACCGCCGAGGTCCTCGACGACGGCCTGCGTATCCGGCTGCAACCGGGACTGACGGTGCGTCAGGCCAACGCGCGGCTGGCCCGGTACGGCCGACGGCTCGGCCCCGACCCGGCGAGCGAGTCGGCCTGCACCATCGGGGGCCTGGTCGCCAACAACTCCAGCGGCATGAACTGCGGCACCCAGGACAACGCCTACCGCACCATGGAGTCCCTGCAGTTCGTGCTTCCTTCCGGCACCGTCGTCGACACCGCGGCCCCCGACGCGGACGAGGCGTTGCGCGCCCGTGAGCCCGAACTGCACGCGGGACTGCTGCGGCTGCGCGAGCGCGTCCGCGCGTCGGCCGCCTCACGGGCCACCATCGAGCGGCTGTTCTCGATGAAGAACACCATGGGCTACGGCCTCAACTCGTTCCTGGACCACGGCGATCCGGCCGACATCCTCGCGCATCTCATGATCGGCAGCGAGGGCACCCTCGGCTTCGTCGGCGAGGCCGTCTTCCGCACTGTCCCGCTCCTGCCGCACACCGCCACCGGGCTGCTGGTGCTGCCCGGTCTCGCCGAGGCCACCGACGCGCTGCCCGCGCTGCTCGCCGCGGGTGCCCGGACCGCCGAACTCCTCGATGCCGCCTCGTTGCGTGTGGCGCAGCAGTCCCCGGACCCGGTGGACGAGGTGCGTGGGCTGCGCGTGGAGCGGCATGCCGCCCTCCTGGTCGAGTTCGCCGAGGACACCGCCGAGACGCTGGAGGCGAGGGTGGCTGCCGCGCAGCCGGTCCTGGACCGCCTGCCCGCGGTGAGCGGGACCTCGCTCGTACGCGACCCGCGCGTCAGGGCCCGGCTCTGGCACCTGCGCAAGGGGCTGTACACGGCCGTCGCGGGGGCACGCCGTCCGGGCACCACCGCGCTGCTGGAGGACATCGCGGTGCCGATGGAACGGCTCACCCGCACCTGCGAGGGGCTGATCGGCCTCTTCGACCGGCACGGCTACCAGGACGCGGTGATCTTCGGCCATGCCCGCGACGGCAACCTGCACTTCATGCTCACCCAGGACTTCGACTCCGCCCCGGAGATCGAGCGCTACGCCCGGTTCACCGATGCCATGGTGGATCTCGTCCTGGACGCCGGCGGCACGCTGAAGGCCGAGCACGGCACCGGCCGGGCCATGGCCCCCTTCGTCCGCCGCCAGTACGGCGATGAACTGTACGACGTGATGCGCGAGCTGAAGCGGCTCTGCGACCCGCACGGTGTGCTCAACCCGGGCGTGCTTCTGGAGGACGACCCGGCCGCGCACCTGCGCAGCCTCAAGAGCGTCCCGGAAGTCGACCCCGCTGTCGATGCGTGCGTCGAGTGCGGCTACTGCGAGCCCGTCTGCCCCACCGCGGACGTCACCACGACGCCCCGTCAGCGCATCGCCCTCCAGCGCGAGATCGCACTCGCCACCGCCGCGGGCGACGACGAACGGCGTCGCACCCTGGAGACCGACTACACCTACGCCGCCGTCGACAGCTGCGCGGCCGACAGCCTCTGTGTCACCGCCTGTCCGGTCACCATCGACACCGGCGCCGTCATGAAGCGTCTGCGGGCCGAACGGCACAGCGCCACAGCCCAGCGCGCCGGAAACGCGACGGCCCGACACTGGGGGACCGCGGTCAAGGGCGTGCGCATCGCACTCAACACCGCTCATGCCCTGCCCGCCCCGGCCCTGCGCGCCACCACGGGTGCGGTCCGCCGGCTCGGAGCGGGGGAGCTGGTGCCCGCCTGGGCCGACGACATCCCGCGCGGCGGTCCGTCGCGTCCTGCGCCCCGGCGCCCCGCCGAGCCGCAGGCGGTGTTCTTCGCCGCCTGCATCGGCAGTGTCTTCGCCCCCGAGGGGGCCGCGGACGGCGCCGGGGGCTCCGCGGCGGCCTTCCTGCGGCTGTGCGAACGGGCGGGCGTCCTGGTGACCGTGCCCGGCGAGCTGGCCGGCCTGTGCTGCGGCACGCCCTGGCAATCCAAGGGCTACACCGCAGGGCACCGCACCATGGCCGCCCGGACGCTGGAGGCGCTGTGGGAGGCCAGCGACCACGGGCGGCTGCCCGTGGTCTGCGACGCGTCCTCCTGCACCCACGGCCTGGAGCAACTGCCGGACGTCCTGCCGGAGTCCGACCGAGCCCGGTTCGCCGCCCTGCGCTTCGTGGACAGCGTCGTGTTCACCGCCGAGCACCTGCTCCCCGCCCTGCCCGAGCCCCGCCGGCTGGGCAGCCTCGCCCTGCACCCCACCTGCTCCACCGTGCACCTGGGCATCGACGGCGCCCTGCGCACCGTCGCCGCGGCCGTCGGCGGCGAGGTCACCGTGCCCGACAACTGGGGCTGTTGCGCCTTCGCCGGCGACCGCGGCCTGCTTCACCCGGAGGTCACCGCGAGCGCCACCGCCGCGCAGGCCGCCGAGATCGCCGCGGGCACCTTCGACGCGTACGCCTCCTGCAATCGCACCTGCGAGATGGGCATGACCCGCGCGACCGGCCGTCCCTACCGGCACGTGCTGGAATTGCTGGACGAGGCCACCGCCTGAGGAGGCCTCGTCAAGGACCGCAGCGGCCGGTGGCTGCGCTCAGCATGCTGTCGTCAGTGACGCGACCACGGCCGTGAGCGTTCCCGGCCCGGGCTGACGTCGGCACGACCGGGGCAAGCGGGTGGAGATTCCGTCTCGGGGTGCGCGGCGGCTTTGCGAAAGGGCCGCGCGCGAGCGGGGGTGTGGCACCGTAGGGCCGGGCCCGTCACCTTCCCCGTGGTGACGGGCCCGGCTCACAGGTCTTGAACGGCGCGTCCCATTCTGGACAGCGCTTCGCGCAGGATGTCCGGTGATGTCGCGAAGTTGAGCCGCACGCACCCCGCGCCGCCCGAGCCGAAGACATGCCCGGAGCTGAGCGCGACTCTTGCTTCGTCGAGGAACATCTTCGCCGGTCCGGCCATGTCGCTCACCACGCCGGGACTTCCGGTCTCCTGGTCGCCGTGCAGCCCCAGCCAGGTGCAGTCGAGCCATGCGAGATAGGTGCTTTGCGGCGGGCGGTAGCGCACTCGGGGGAGGTGTTCGTGGACGAGTCGCCCCAGCAGACGCCGGTTGGCGTCGAGTCCGAGCAGCAGCTGGTCGAGCCAGCCTCCGCCCTCGAGAAAGGCCGCGGTGTGGGCGATGACGCCCAGATGACTGGGTCCGTGACTGACCTCTTCGGGCATGCGCCGCAGGTCCTCGGCGGCTTCGGTGCCGGCCAGGGCAAGAGCGGCCTTGAGGCCGGCGAGGTTCCACGCCTTGGACGCGGAGGTCAGTGCGAAGGCGTTCTCCGAGCCCGGGACGCTGAGGAACGGTGTGAAGGTGGCCCCGGGCAATACCAGCGGGGCGTGGATCTCGTCGGACACCACCCTCACGCCGTGCCTTCGGGCGAGCTCCGCGATCGTCTCCAACTCCTCGAGGGTATGGGCGACACCGGTCGGATTGTGCGGGTTGCTCATGAGGAACGCGGCTCGGCGGCCGTGGCTTCGCGCCCGGACGAATGCCTCTTCCAGAGCACCGAGGTCGACCCGCAGGTCAGGACCGAGCGGAGCCTCGATGATGTCCCTGGCGGCGTGGGTGACGAATGCGGAGAAGGGCGGGTACACCGGTGAGCACACGACGACGGCGTCACCGGGGTCGGTGATCAGCCGCAGCACTTCGACGATGCCCATCATGACGTCGGCAACGATCGCCGTCTGCTCGATGCGCAGGCCGTCCCATCGCCATCGCTCGAAGGCGAATCCCGCGAAGGCCTCGGCGTAGGCGCTTCCGTACGGGTATCCGGTGTCGCCGAGGTCGATCGACGTGTACAGCGCCTCCACGATCGCAGGAGCCAAGGGCACGTCCATCTCCGCCACCCACAGCGGGAGCACGTCCTCGGGGAACGCGCGCCACTTCATGCTCGTGCGCTCCCGTAGCTGCTCGAGGGACAGTTGCACGAACGGATCCGTTCTCTTGACCGTCTCGTCTTCCTGCGCCATGGGGCGCAGGTTACGGGCACGGAGCCGCGACGAACAGGGAACGCCGCTGCCTGCGGCGGCTCAACGGAACGAAGGTTCCCGCGCGGCGCTGTCCATAGTCCGGCAAGCGGTCGGCGCCGGGGCGATCAGCGTCTCCGGCTCTCCCGCAGGGGCGCGGGGTGCCATGTACGGGCGGGGACGACGAGGGGGCCGCCGGTGACGGGGTCGGGCACGACCACGGAGGACAGACCGAAGACGTCCTCGACCAGCTCTGCGGTGACGACCTCGTCCGGCGGGCCCTGGGCGACGATGCGGCCTGCTTTCATGGCGACGAGGTGGTCGGCATACCGGGCGGCCTGGTTGAGGTCGTGGAGCACGGCCACGATGGTGCGGCCGCGTTCGTGGTTGAGTCGGCGGACCAGGTCCAGGACCTCCACCTGATGCGCGATGTCCAGGTACGTCGTGGGTTCGTCCAGCAGCAGCAGATCCGTGTCCTGGGCCAGCGCCATGGCGATCCAGACCCGCTGGCGCTGGCCGCCGGAGAGCTCGTCGACCGGGCGGTCGGCGAGGTCGGCGGTGTCGGTGCGGTCCAGTGCCTCGGCGACGGCCCGTTCGTCGGCCTCCGACCACTGCTGCCACCACTTCTGGTGCGGCTGGCGGCCGCGGGCGACGAGGTCGGCGACGGTGATGCCGTCCGGCGGGGTGGGGGACTGCGGCAGAACGCCGATGGTCCGTGCGATCTGCTTGCCGGGTACGCGTGCGAGTTCCGCGCCGTCCAGCAGCACAGCACCTCGGCGCGGCTTGAGGAGGCGGCCCAGCGCCCGCAGGAGCGTGGACTTGCCGCAGGCGTTGGGGCCGACGACGACCGTGACCCTGCCGTCGGGGATCTCCAGGTCCAGGCCCTCGACGACGATGCGGTCCTCGTACGCCAGGGTCAGGTCCTGCGCCGAGAGGCGGCTGGTGGTCGGACGGCTCATGAGGTGGTGCCTCCGGAACGGCTGCGGGTGCGGACGATGAGCCACATCAGGTACGGCGCGCCCACTATGGCGGTGAGGACGCCGACCGGCAGCTCGATCGGGGAGAACAGACGGCGGGCCAGCAGGTCCGCGACCACCACGACCAGCGCGCCGGTCAACGCCGAGGACAGCAGCGGGATCTGGGCGGTGCGGGTGAGCCGGCGCGCGATCTGCGGGGCGAGCAGCGCCACGAAGTCGACCGGGCCGGAGGCGCCCGTCGCCACCGACGCCAGCACGACGCCGAGCACGGTCAGACCGAGCCGGACCCGGTCGAGGCGCACGCCGAGGGCGGTCGCGGTGTCGTCGTCGAAGTGCACGCCGCGCTGCGCCCACGCCGCCCACAGGGCCGCCGGGACGCCGAGCAGCAGGACGATCACGAGGGGCCGCGCCTCTTCGTAGCCGCGGCCGTTGAGGGAACCGGTCAGCCAGACCTTGGCCTGCTGGGCCACCAAGTAGTCGCCCTTGGTCAGGAACAGTTGCGTCAGCGAGCCGAGCGCGACCGACACGCCGATGCCGACCAGCACGAAACGCGAGGAGTGCAGCCCCCGCCGCCACGCGAAGACGTACACCAGCAGGGCGGCCGTGAGGCCGCCTGCGACGGACACGTACGGCAGCGCGTCGTAGCCGACGGCGTTGAAGCTGATCGCCGCGACCGTGGCCGCGCCCGCGCCATGCGTGACGCCGATGACGTCGGGGCTGGCCAGCGGATTGCGCGCGACGGTCTGCACCAGCGCGCCCGCCACGCCGAGCGCGGCCCCCGCGAGGAGTCCGACGACCAGCCGGGGCAACCGCAGTGTGCCCACGACCAGTTCGTCGGGGCTCGGCCGCCCGAGGAGTACCCGGACGACCTCCACCGGCGAGACGAAGGACTCACCGACGCACAGGTACGCCACCACCGCGCACGCAAGCAGTACCGCCAGCGCCGCCGCGACGACGACCGCCCGCCGGTGGAAGAGGAAACTGGCGCGTCCCCTGCGCAGGACGGCGTGCCCGGCCGGGCGGACGGCAGGCAGCGCGGCTGTGGCCGTTGCGCGGTTCATGCGGCGACCACCGCCCGCCGCCGGACGAGAGCGATCAGGAACGGCACGCCGATCAGGGCGGTCATGACGGCCACCGGCACCTCCGAGGGCGGGAAGACGATGCGGCCGATCACATCGGAGCCGAGGATCATCACGGGGCCGAGCAGCGCGGCCAGCGGCAGCACCCAGCGGTGCGCGGTGCCCACCAGGGCGCGGGCGATGTGCGGCACGGCGAGGCCGGTGAACGCGATCGGGCCGACCGCGGCCACGGCCGCGCCCGTGAGCACGGTCGCGCCCAGCGCGCCGAGCAGCCGCACCAGGCCGACGTTGTGCCCGAGGCCCTTGGCGGCGTCGTCGCCGAGCGCGAGCGCGTCCAGGCCCCTGGCCATCGCGGCGACCAGCACCAGCCCGGCCAGCAGGAAGGGCCAGATCTGACCGATGATCTCGGTGCCGCGCCCGCTGATCGAGCCGACCTGCCAGAAGCGGAACTCGTCCAGGGCGCGGGCGTTGGTGGTGGCGATCCCGGAGACGAGTGAGGCGAGGAAGGCGTTCATCGCGGCGCCCGCGAGGGCCAGCTTGACGGGGGAGGCCCCGCCGCGCCCGCGGCTGGCGACGGCGTATACGCCCACCGCCGCCAGCGCCGCGCCCATGAACGCGAACCACACGTAGCCGTTCAGCGTGTGCACCCCGAAGAACGCGATCGCACACACCACGCCCACCGAAGCGCCCTGGCTGACGCCCAGGATGCCGGGCTCGGCGATGGGGTTGCGGGTGATGCCCTGCATCACCGTCCCGGCGAGCGCGAGCGCGGCGCCCGCCAGCACGCCGATGACGGTGCGGGGCACCCGCAACGACCGCACCACCTGGGCGTCGTCACCGGTGCCGCCGTGCACCAGTGCCTGGATCACCTCACTCGGCGCGATCTGGCGGCTGCCCACGGCGAGGCTCAGCAGGACGGCGATCAGCAGCATCGCCATTGCGGCCAGCAGCCAGCCGGCCCGGCGACGGGTGGGTGGCGACATACGCCGCGCTCACTCTCCTCTTGTCAGGCGGTCAGGTACTTCTCGAGGTCGTCGAGCACCGAGTTGGCGGCGGTGACGCCGAGCCCCAGGTACCAGGTCTCGTCCGGCACGTCGTAGGCGTGTCCGTCCTTGACCGCCTTGAGGTTCTTCCACAGCGGGTTGCCCTGGGCCTTGCTCTTGTCCGTGGCCTTCGGGTCGCCGTAGACGCCGGTGAAGATCCAGTCGGCGTCGGCCTTGTCGATGTTCTCGGCGCTGATCTCGGTGGCCAGGTCCTCGATGTCCTGGTTCTTCGGGCGCGGGATGCCGATGTCCTTGAGGATCGTGCCGATGAACGAGTCGTTGGCATAGAGGCGGATGACGCCGTCGGGCATGTAACGGACCATCGACACGGTCGGCTTGTGGGCACCGAGCTTGTCGCCCAGTGCCTTGGCCCGCTTCTTGTACGCGGCTAGGTTGGCCTTGGCCTGTGCGGTCTTGTCCAGCGCGGCCGCGTTGAGGAGGTAGTTCTCCTTCCACGTGAAGCCGGGGCGGATCGAGAAGACGGTCGGCGCGATCTTCGACAGCTCGTCGTACGAGGCGGCGGCGCGCAGCTGGCTGCCCAGGATCAGATCCGGCTTGAGGGCTGCGATGGCCTCCAGGTTGAGGCTGTTGATGGTGCCGATGTTCTTCGGCGTGCCCGCGTCCTTCTTCAGGTACGACGGCAGCGCCGGCGAGCCCTCGGTCGGGGCCATACCGACCGGCTTCACACCCAAAGAAACCACGTTGTCGAGCTCGCCCACGTCCAGGACGACCACGCGCTTGGGCTGCGACTTGATCTCGGTGCTGCCCATAGCGTGCTTGATCGTGCGCGGCCACTGGCCCGGCTTGGCGTCCGTGCCGAGCGCGGCGGTCTTCTCGGCGGCGTCCGCGAAGTCCTTGCCGCCCTGCGCAACCGACTTCGAGTCCTTCGCGCCCGAACCGGCTTTGGCGGAGGCGCTGGTGCTGCTTCCCTGCTCGTCACCGGAGGACCCGCTGCCGCACGCCGCGAGTGACAGTGCGGCGGCGACTGCGAGCGCGACTGCGGCCGTGCCGCGGCGCCGAAGAGACATGTGACAGCTCCTAGCTGTGGTTCACCCTTGAAGATTTAGGCGAGCCTAACCTTATGCGGAACCCGTATACGGGATGCAAGTGGGGGTCCCGACGGCTGGAACGGTTGTCGGAGAAGCGGTGGCACCGAGATGAGGTGCGAAAGTGGCGGGTGGATGCGTGGATCCCCCCTCACAGCCATCTGACCTGCGACGGAGCGTGTCGGAGGTGTGTCGGGAGACGCGACCGGACAGGGCGTCCGCGGTGAGGGAGTCGTGTGCTTATGTCACTGTTTCAGCCGATTGTGGGTCGATGGCCCGGAGCAGCTGCCGGTTTCTCTGCGCTCACCGGTGGCAATCATGTCCGGGGACGCGACTGGTGCGATGGGGCGAGTCCAACAGGGGGCCGCCGGGCAGAAGATCGGCCCAGCCGCGAGGTGGTCGCCCAACCGTCCTCGGCGGATCCCACCTCGCCGGTCTCGCCCTTGTCTTCAGCCTCACAATCGCCGTCCGGCGCTGCATCGCACCCACCCGCGCCTGACACGCAAGAACAACAACGAGGGGTGTCGCAGCTGTTGGAGCCGGCTGCGACACCCCTCATCGGGTGTATTGCGTGGACTGTCTGGACTTGTCGTGCAGGGCTCAGATGCGGCTTCTTAGGACAGCGCCTGGTTCCCCGGCATGGTCCACGCTGGTGCAGATCGCTGTCGTACGCCGCGCCGGGTCGTCAGCACCAGCCTCCGCCGAGGTGGGAGAACGCCTTCCACGCCTCCCTGGTCTTGGTTCCGGCGACGCCGTCGACGCCGCCGGTGTCGTAGCCGACGTAGATGAGGAAGCGCTGCAGGGCGCGGATGGTGTTGGGGCCGACGACGCCGTCGACGGTTCCGGCGTTGTATCCGAGGGCGTTCAGGAAACGCTGCCAGGCTTTCCAGCTGTTGGTGCCGAGCTGGCCGTCGATCGTGCCGGGGCTGAATCCGGCGTCGCGGACGTAGCACTGCACGCTCTTGGCTTCACTGGTGGTGAGGCCGAGGTTGTTGAAGGCGGCCTGGAGGGCGACGGTCCGGGTGGGGGCCTGCTGGGCGGGTGCGGCGGTGGCTGCGGTTGCGCCCGCGAGCGTGCCGATGCTGAGGGCGGCAGCTGTGACGGTTCCTAACAGCGCTTTCGTGAGCCTGCTCGATATCATGCGAGTTTTCCCCCTATGTGGTGGTGACTCGGTCGGGGGCAACGCTACCGGCGGCCGATTGTGAACCAGTGGTGCCGGTTGCGAAAGTTTGATGACTCCTGGTCAACATTTCGGACCTGCTGAGCGTGACTGGCCGTCAGCTCGATCTTTGAACGGGTGTGTTGCGCACGGGAGGCCGCAACTGTTTCAACGTGCCAGCCGAGCTGCGAACACATGGAAGACCAGGCGGCCGCCCGGAGTCGTGGTGTCCAGCGCTTGGTGGAACGACCGGAAGGTTCAGCTCCGGTCTCCGACAAAGGGCCGGTTGCTGAATGTTGCGTGGAGCGCGGCGTGGAGAAGCGGATCAGACTGCTCCGCATGTGGTCGAAGCCCGACTTCGGGGTTCCTGCCGAAACGGCGGTGGGCGCTATTGCATACAGTATCCAAAATGGGCTAACGTCTGCTCATGCGCCTGACGAAGTCCACAGACCTGGCACTCCCCGTGATCATGCGGTTGGCGGTAACCGGTGCGGAACTCATCACCGCACGGCGGTGCCGGGCATGATGATTTATGGCGATGACGCGACAATAGGGCAGATTCTCACCGCTGCCGGAGACACCTGGGCTGTGGTGGGTCTGTCCGACAACCCCGAACGGGCCGCTTACCGCGTGGCCGAGAAGCTGCAGCGCATCGGCAAGCGGGTGGTGCCCGTGCACCCAAAGGCCGAGACGGTGCACGGTGAGCAGGGCTATGCTTCCCTTGCGGAGATCCCTTTCCCGGTGGATGTGGTGGACGTGTTCGTCAACTCCGCCCTCGCCGGAGGCATCGCAGACCAGGCTGTGGCGATCGGAGCCAAGGCGGTCTGGTTCCAACTGGGCGTCATAGACGAGGCCGCCTACGACAGGACTCGCGAGGCCGGCCTGCTGATGGTGATGGACCGCTCCCCGGGGCGGGAGATCCCCCGGCTTGGGCTGGGCTGACGCTCCCAGGCCGGTGCGCGACCAAGGTGACGAGCCCACCTCTGTCTGCTCGGCACCGGGCGGGTGTTCGGTGACGTCGTCTGCGGGCGGCCGACACCCGGCGTCTCGAACTGCCCTGGTCCGGCCACTGCCCAGTCTGGAGCGGCCTGCCGCGGTCGCGGACCTCTTGATCGGCTTTCTGCACGATCCCACCGTGGGGGAGAGCGAGATCATGTGATTATTTGTGGCGAATGAGAGATTGATGAGCATTCAGTTATGAAGGGCGTCTTTTCCGTTTTAGGTGTGCCGGAGGTGCAGGATCAGATTCGACCCCGGTCGCACCGGCCGGTTGATCTGACGGAGCTTCACGCTCCCTCGCACGGAAAGGACACGTGAGATGACTGACAGGTTCAAACGGGCCGCGGCCCTGAGCGCGGCCACGGTCGCGGTGACCGCAGGAGCGCTGTTCGGAACGGTCGGCAGCGCCTCCGCCGCCCCGAGCCACCACGCCACCGCGGATCACGGCCGGCACTGCTCGATTTCCCGCGGCCACTGGACCCGGGTGTGGATCCCTGGCCACTGGCAACACCGTCACTGGAAGCCTGGTCACACCCAGCGCATCTGGCACCCGGGCCACAGGGACTGCCGCCGCTAGCCGTGCAGTTCGTTCTGGCTCCGCCTGTCGGCAGGGGAGGGTGCACGTGGGGCAGGCGCCGGTCAGGCACCTCTACCAGGTCCTGGAGGACGTCCAGGACCTGGTAGAGGAACAGGCCGGAGGCTTGGCTCTTGGGCCGAGCCGTGAGCCGCGGAGTCATTCGCGATGACGCAGCTTGCTTGAAACGTCCCGATCGGAACGTCGAGGTCCGGTGCGGCAGCACGGGGCGCCTGGGGAGCCGACGGGGGGAAGAATGCGCCGAGTTCGCGGCCCAGCCTCCGCTCGGTGGCCGCAGCCGGCCGGAGGGGCGAAACGGGCCGGCGGGATCGCGGCAAGTCCCGGAGCTGCCGCTGTGCGTCCGGGTGCTGATGTACCGGTCGGCATCGGCCACGCGGCCCCGCCCTGTTGCGTCTGCTGCGGAGGACCGGTCCGGCCGAGGCGTCGACGCGACACGGCCGGGAAGGCCGTGGAGTCTTCCGCGGCAACGCGAAAAGCTTTGGCTGGCCTGCACCGAGCGGGGCTGATCAGCGAGATGGGTGCGTCTCGATACGCGGTCGTCTTTCGGCGGATGGCGCAATGAGCCTTCAGCCGACGGCCGGGGTGGCGAGGAGTTCGAGCGTGTCGATCACGCGGTTCGAGAAGCCCCACTCGTTGTCGTACCAGGCGACCACCTTGACGTGGCGGCCGTCCACGCGGGTGAGGGCCGAGTCGAAGATCGACGAGGCCGGATTACCTGTGATGTCCGAGGACACGAGCGGGTCCTCCGAGTACTCGAGGATGCCGGCGAGCGACCCCTGCGCCGCTGCGCGGTATGCCGCAAGGACGTCGTCGCGCGTCACGTCGCGGGCGACGGTCGTGTTGAGTTCGACGATCGAGCCCACCGGAACCGGCACGCGGATCGAGTCGCCGGACAGCTTGCCGTCGAGGTTGGGCAGCACGAGGCCGATCGCCTTGGCGGCGCCCGTCGTGGTCGGGACGATGTTGACAGCGGCGGCACGGGCGCGGCGTGCGTCGCGGTGCGGACCGTCCTGCAGGTTCTGCTCCTGCGTGTAGGCATGCACTGTCGTCATGAAGCCGTGCTCTATACCGGCGAGTTCGTCGAGCACCGCGGCCAGCGGCGCGAGCGCGTTGGTCGTGCAGGAGGCGTTTGAGACGATCGTGTGGAGAGCCGGGTCGTACGCGGCGGTGTTGACACCGAACGCGAGCGTGACGTCGGCGCCGTCCGCCGGCGCACTGACGAGCACCTTCTTCGCGCCTGCGTCGAGGTGGGCGCGGGCGGCCTCGGCCGAAGTGAAACGGCCGGTGGCCTCGAGCACGATGTCGACACCGAGTTCGGCCCACGGCAGCTGCGCCGGTTCGCGCTCGGCGAGCACCGTGATGCGCCGGCCGTCGACGACGAGAGCGTTCCCGTCGACGGTCACCGGGCGACCGAGCCGGCCGGCGGTGGTGTCGTAGGCGAGCAGCCGCGCGAGGGTGGCGGGCTCGGTCAGGTCGTTGACGGCGACGACCTCGAGGTCGCTGTGGCGTTCGAGCAATGCGCGCAGCACATTGCGTCCGATGCGGCCGAATCCGTTGATGGCGATGCGCGTCATGAATGGTATCCCTTCGGTTCCGACACCAGGTTCACGGGCGGCATCCGGCCGTGGCAGCGGCGTGAGCGCCAGGGTTCGCAAGGATCGCGCCAGATGGCGGCGGGCTACTCGCCCTGGGTGAAGGTGCGCCGGTACTCGCTCGGCGTGGTGCCGAGAATGCGCTGGAAGTGCAGCCGCATGTTCGCGCCGGTGCCGAGACCGACGTCGGTGGCGATCTGCTCGACGCTGCGCTGCGAGCGCTCGAGCAGCTCACGGGCCACGTCGATACGGGCGCGCATGACCCACTGCATCGGCGTGTACCCGGTGTCCTCGTGGAAGCGGCGCGAGAATGTGCGCGGCGACACCGCCGCATGCCGGGCGAGCACTTCCAGGCTCAGTGGCTGGGCGAGCCGCTGCAGCGCCCACTCGCGGGTTGAGGCGAACCGCTCGCCGAGCGGCTCGGGCACGCTGCGCGGCACGTACTGAGCCTGACCGCCACTGCGGTAGGGGGCCGCGACCAGGCGCCGGGCCGCGTGGTTCGACGCCGCCACCCCGAGGTCGCGGCGCAGAATGTGCAGGCACAGATCGAGGCCCGAGGCGGCGCCGGCCGACGTCAGCACATCGCCCGCGTCGACGAACAGGACGTTCTCGTCGACTTTGACGCGCGGATGCTTGGCCGCAAGCGCTCGTGTGTAATGCCAGTGCGTCGTGGCGCGCTTGTCATCGAGCAGGCCCGTCGCTGCCAGCGCGAATGCACCCGTCGAAATGGCCGCGAGCCGCGCACCCCGATCGTGGGCGGCGTTCAGCGCGTCGACGGCGGCCTGAGGAGGGTCGTCGCGGTCCGGGAACCGATAGCCGGGAATGAAGACGGTGTCGGCCCACTCGAGCGCCTCCAGACCGTCGTCGACGTGGTACGACAGGCCGTCGCCGCCGGTCACCAGTCCGGGAGCCGCGCCGCACACCCGAACTTCGTACGGCATGCTGGCACGGGTCGTGAACACCTGTGCAGGAATACCGACATCGAGCGGCTTCGCACCCTCGAGCACAAGGACGGCGACACGATGCAGGTGACGGGCTGACACGGCGAACAGGGTACGCGGTGGGTATGGACACGGCCCGTTCATCCTTACCGGCAGCGCCGGCGCCCGATGCCGCTGTCACGGAGCCGTGATCACGGTCATGTATTCCTCGGTACGGAACCCCACCGATTCATACACGGGCTCACCCATCTTGCTGGCGTAGAGGTAGGAAGTGGTGGCACCGGCGGCATGACCTGCGCGCAGCAGCTCTGTCGTGACGGCTCGTCCATAGCCGCGCCGCCGGTGGTGCGGCAGCGTGCTGATGTTGAAGAGACCCAGCAAATCCTCGGAGACGGCCGTCATCCCCGTCCCCACCGGTACACCGTCCACTTCCGCCAGGTAGAACGTCACCCCGTCGACCTTCGCCAAGGACGGGTTGCTGAACACCTGGAACGTCTCGTGGGGTGCCTCGAATCCTTCGGCCACTGTTCTGGCGTAGAGATCGAGTTCATCACTGGATACGGGTCGTACACGCAGAGAACCGACGGCCGACTGCGGCGGCATCCCCTGGTCAGGGCGCCTGATCATGAGCGGCTCCGTGCTGAACCGGGTCAGCCCGTTGCGTGCTGCCACCTCGGTGACGAGCGGCCCCGGTGTCCCGCGCACATGAATGCTCCAGGGGAGCTCCCACGGGGCCTCAGAGGCAGCCAGTGCCGCTATTTCATCGGGATTCGGGTCCGGACTGGGGCTGATGATCGCGTTGAGCGCGGCGACCGGGGCCCCGGAGATCGCGAGCACGGCACCGTGCGGACCTCTTCTGGTGTGGCCGGCAGCCGTCGACAGCCCCTCGAAGGCGGCGACGTACGCATCCGCGACCGGCCTGAGCGGATCGTTCATGTGCGTCATGGAGCAACTGTAGGGGTACCACGTCGGACGCCGTCACCGGCCCATGACTGAGCCCTGTCCGATCTTGCCTGAGGTGGTGCCGCATGGCAGCTGACGTGGAGGGGGACAGGGTGGGTGCTTCGGCCTGGGACTACTACGTGCCGTACCAGGAGGATCTTGGCGCCGCGCTGGAGGAGTTGCGGCACCGAGTGTTCCGCGCCGGCGATTATTTCTGGGTGCGCGGGGGCGACTGGCTTCCTGAGGAGGAGCGCCGCCCGCGACCGTTGTCGCTGGACGAGCTGTGGGCCGACGAGTGGACGCAGCACTCCGGCACCCACTCGATCCTCGATGTCTTCCACGTTCAGCGCGAAGGCGAGGAGCCCGAGGTCTGTGCGGTACAGCCGGTGACCGCCGAAGAGGCCCGGAGGGCCACCGGCACCGAACGGCTGACCCGCGAACACCTTCCGGCGATCCAAGACCTCGCTCGCGAGCGCTGGTACGGCCGTTGCGCGGTACTGCACGACGACCACGGGACGCCACGGGAGATCTACTTCTGGGGTTGGTCTGGAGACTGACTCATCCACCTGCTCTCAGGCGGGAGCGAGGTGGAGTGCGAGCACGGCCTTGATCAGGCGCATGGTGCGGCTCGTGCTGCCCAGCAATCTCCCGGCGGCAGGCGCTCAGTTGGCGAGCGAGGTAGCGCAGGCGCGTGTTGGACAGATCGATCACCGACGGGTAGACAAGCACGCGAGGCTCCTCATGGGCGTGACCCCGTCCACCAGGGCTCCCTGGTGAGCGCGACCAGGCCCAAGCGACCTGACCGGTCGGCAGAAGCACAGGGTGCCGGTCCCTTGGAGAAAGGATCCACGATGACGGCCGCGAGCAGCGCGATGCTCACCGTTGTCGGCCTCGCTGTCGGAAGGGGCGGTTCTTGAGCGCCCGCCGGTGGATCATCGCCACCTGGACGGGGCTGTGCCTGGCCGGCTTGGCCGCCACCTCCGCCCTCAACGGCGCGTCGTTCGCGGGCACGCTGGAATCTCCCACCGGGGAGCCGACACCGGCGGGCACGTACGTCGTCGACTGCCAGGAGATCGCCGACGACATCGAACAAGCCCGAGCCGAGGCGGAGCGTGAGCGGCAGCAAGCGCTCAACCCGTCCGCTGCCCCGGCACACCCGGGCAGAGCCACCGTGAAGGTAATGGCGGTACCGGAGGAGTGCGCGGACGAACTCGAAGACCGTGGCCTGAAGACACGCTGAGGATGACGCTTCCCACGACCGTGCGTCCTGGTGCCTCCCTCGCACACTACGGTGACTGGATCACGGAGCGAGTCAAAAGCCGCCCTCGTGACCGCGGCCACGCCGATCTGTTGGGTGAGTGCGGCGTGCGGTCGCGGCGAACACCGACGAAATCGGCCGAATCACCGGGTCCCGGCCTCCGGGTTCCGGCGGTCTATGCCGGGATCAGGACGGTAAGCCATTCCGCTTCCCGTGGTCGGTACCCGTGACGATCCCTCAGCCCCGTCACGATCGCCGGGACGTGGCCGGCTCCGTAGACGACGGCCACCCGGATCGGTTCCGCGCCCCGCTCCATGTGGATCTCGCCGAGCGCGTCGAGCAACCGCTGGTCGCGCCGGCCGGTCATGGCGTGCTCCACAGGACCGTCGGCCATCATCTCCGCCCGTAACGTCGACGGCAGATCCTCGACTTCCAGGTCCTCATCGAGGAAGGCGCGCGGCCCGCGCAGGGCGAACACCAGGCCCATCAGGGGAGCCGCGACCATGAGCGAGAGATACATCCACCGGGGCAGCGTCTTGAGGTCCGCGATCGCCTCCGCCGCGGTCACATCCGGGTTGATGACCGGCACACCCTCAGGGAGCAGCAACTCCTCGCGCTGCTCCTGCAGGCCGTTGCGCCGCCGGCGTGGGGTGAACCGATAAGCGAGCGTGAGGGCACTCACGCCGACCGACTTCCCGCGGATTCCCTCGATGACTATGAGGTCGCATTCCCTGAGTCTGAGGCGGACTTGGGAGTAGAACGTCGGCGAGGCCACATGCAGCATCGGGAAGATCACGAACTCGAGCGGCGTCCCTTTCCGCCTCATGGTGATCACAGCAGATCTCACGGCATAACCCGTCACCTCGATGATCTGCATGAGTCCCCCGTGTGCCTCGCCCGGCGTCCCTTCCGCCCGTATCAGGACACGAGCCCGTCCAGGGGCGCGGTTCCCTTCCGGCTCGAGGCGTGCCACCGGGCAGTGGGGTATCGGAGAGAAGAGGCACCACGGCCTCCGCGGCCGTGAGCTCACCACCGCGAAGCCCGGACACCCGGGCGGACGGGTCGGACGGGACCTCGTGGGCGTGCATGTGGATGATGGTGTCCGTGTCATGGCCAAGGTTTGCCAGCACCTTGTCGGTGTGCTCGCCGAGCGGCGGAGCACCCTTGATCTCGGGCTTGAACCTGGAGAACCTGATCGGGCCGCCGACCGTCAGGTACGTGTCGCACGGGCGTCGGTGCAGGCGGACCCAGCTGGCCCGGACGGCTTCGGGCGTCCAATCCCCTCATCCTGCGGGCTCGCCGCCGTGCCGCGGCGTAGGCGGTGGCCGCGGAACGAGTCCGAGGCAGGTGTGGGCCGTCGGGGCTGGCGGGCGTCGACCGCCGGCACCTGTTTGAACGTGTTCAAATCCAGGGGATAGGCTGATGCCACCGAAGTTGAGGGGGCTCGATGAAGGTAGTGCTGCCGGGGGGAACCGGACAGGTGGGCACGATCCTGGACCGTGCGCTGACGGAGGCGGGCCACGAGGTCGTGGTGCTGACCAGGTGCCCGGAGGGGGAGCGTGAGATCCGCTGGGACGGGGCCACGCTCGGCCCCTGGGCCGAGACGATCGACGGCTGCGATGTCGTGATCAACCTGGCCGGGCGCAGCGTCTCCTGCCGCTACACCGCTGAGAACCTGCAGGCCATGATGGACTCCCGGGTGGACTCGGCGCGAGTGGTCGGCGAGGCGATCGCCGCCGCCGCACGGCCACCGCGCGTCTGGCTGCAGATGAGTACCGCGACGATCTACGCCCATCGCTTCGATGCGGCGCACGACGAGGCGACGGGGGTGATCGGCGGCTCGGAGACCGGGGTGCCGGACTACTGGGCGTACAGCGTCGAGATCGCGAAGAACTGGGAGCAGGCGCAGGCCGAGGCGCGGACGCCGGCGACGCGGAAGGTGGCGTTGCGCTCGGCGATGGTCATGAGTCCGGATCGGGGCGGGGTTCTCGACGTACTGCTGTGGTTGGCGCGGCTGGGGCTGGGTGGGCCGGTTGCTGGCGGCGCGCAGTACGTCTCCTGGATCCACGACGAGGACTTCGTGCGTGCGGTGGAGTTCCTGATCGCCCGGGACGACCTCGAGGGGCCGGTGAACCTTGCCTCGCCCGGCCCCCTGCCGCACCGGACCTTCATGCGGGCGCTGCGCGCGGCCTGGGGCGTTCCCGTAGGGCTGCCGGCGACGCGATGGATGGCGGAGCTCGGGGCGTTCGCACTGCGCTCGGACACGGAGCTGTTGCTCAAGAGCCGCCGGGTGGTGCCGGGTCGGCTGCGCGCGGCCGGGTTCGACTTTGCGTATCCCGCATGGGACGGCGCTGCTGCCGACCTTGTTCGGCGGGTCCGGTCCCCTCGTGCGGATCAGGGGGCGGGTCGCAGGCGGGTGGGAACGGCGCCTCGGCCTCGGTCGTGATTCCTGACGGCGGCGACCTGCCGGCCACTGCGGCGACGGGCGAGCGGCCGCAGGCCGACGAGGTGTTCCCCACCTATGCGCTGAGCAGTTGGCACCCGCCGGCTGGGACCCGGAAAGCAAGCCGGGGCTCGGCAACGGCGCGACAACCGGCGCCCGGTCTTCGCCGACGGCCGCATGGAGTTGCGAACCGACCAGGCACCGACCGGCCGATGGTCCTTCCCGGCGCCGGGTGTCATGCCGGGACCGGTTCCCGCGGCGGTGCCGCCTGCGGCCGGCTGAGGACCGGGACAGGCGGCCGGTGCGGAGGGCCCGAGCAGCCTCGCCTTGACAGCGATTGTTAGCCTTGGCTGTGATCGCTTTCCCCACGCCCGGCCCGAATTCGTGATGGGCGCGGCCGACTTGTTCCCGCTGGGGGCCGCGACCACCCTTGCGGAACTCGCCGGCGATCCGTACCCACGACTGGCGTTGCTCCGCACGCACGAGCCCGTCTCCTGGCTGCCCGAGCTGGACGGCTGGCTGGTGACACGTCGTGACCTCGCGCTGAGCGTGATGCGGGACGCTGCGACCTTCACCGTCGACGATCCCCGCTTCTCCACCGCACAGGTCGTCGGGCCGAGCATGCTGTCTCTCGACGGTGACCAGCACACCCGCCACCGGGAGGCCTTCGCCGCTCCCTTCCGTCCCCGAGAAGTGCACAACGGCTTCGCCTCGTTCATCGAGCGGGAGACCGACCGGCTCATCACGGCACTGGAACCGGTGGGAGTCGGCGAACTACGACGTGCCTTCGCCGGCCCGCTCGCCGTCGCCGTCGTGACGCAGGCCCTCGGGCTGGTCGACACGCCCGCAGCCACGGTGCTTTCCTGGTACGACTCCATCGTGAGGTCGGTCTCCGACATCACCGCAGGACACGAGGCGGGCCCCGCCGGTATCGCCGCGTATCGGCACCTCCGGGCAGCCGTTGAAGCAACCGTCGCCGACCAGAGCCATTCTTCACTTCTCGTCTCCGCCGCCCGACGGCTGGCGCTGCCCGAGGTCGCGTCCAATGCCGCGGTCCTGATGTTCGGAGGCATCGAGACCACCGAGGGGATGATCACCAACGCCCTGCTGCAGTTGCTGCGGCACCCCGACCAACTCGCCCTGGTGCGGGCCGACTTGGCCCTGCTGGACGGAGCGATCGAGGAATCCTTGCGCCTCGAACCCGGCGCCGCGGTCGTGGACCGCTACGCCACCCGCGACACCGTCCTCGGCCCGGCCGCGATCCGCCGCGGTGACCTGGTGAGCGTCTCCCTGACGGGCGCCAACCGTGACCCGGCCGTCTTCCGCGACCCCGATCGCTTCGATGTCCGCCGGGAGAACGCGCGACTGCAACTGGCCTTCGCACACGGCGCGCACTACTGCCTTGCTGCGCACCTGGCCCGGCTGGAGACCCGCATCGCCCTCCAGCGGCTGCTCGAGCTCCTTCCCGCCCTGCGCCTCGACCCGGACCGGCCCACCACTGCGCACGGTCTGGTCTTCCGCAAGCCCTCCACCCTGCACGCGCTGTGGGACGGCGCTGCTTGATCGAATCGCCGTCCGGTGACGAGGCCTGCGGCGTCACGTCATGTGCCGGCAGCCGGAGTGGGAGAGGTGCGCGTCGTCGTCTCCCCGGCCGCTCGGTCACGAGGACGTTGTGGAGTTCGGCGTCGTCCGGTGCCGGCGGCCGACCGCCCGTGCCTGCCGCCCGATGAAGTGGGCGCGCTTCTGTGCGCGGCTTCACGGGTGAAGAAGCTGCATATGAACGATCAAATTTCAGCTGACGGCGGAAGCGGGCGTAACGGACCGGAAGGCCCTGAACGGGCGTTGACAGGTCAGTTGGAGTGGGCGGATTCCCTTCCAAGGGGTTGACGGGATGCTCTCGTCAGGCCATCTTGAACGATCAAATCGGAGTTTCGGTCGTCGACGAGCTGCCGCCAGGGAGCCGTCTTTTGGTGCGCTCAGCGACCTGCCGGTGAACAGCGAGGAGACCACGGTGAGTTCGTTGCGGATGGTGTTGGGCGTAGGGCAGATGCCCCCGGGCTCCGGGGGAGCGAGGCCGCGGCGGCGGGTCGCGGCGGCGATTGCGGCGATGGTGTGCGCGTCGCTGCTCGCCGGATGCGGCGACTCCGGCTCCGCCGATTCCAAGGGCGGCCCGAAGAAGTCGAACGACCGCGGCCCGATCACGCTCGCAACCGGCAAGGACACCACCGGCACCCTGCAAGGGCAGCTGGACCGGTGGAACAAGCAGCACCCCGGCGAGAAGGTCACCCTCGTCGAACTGCCGGAGAGCGCGGACCAACAGCGTCAGCAGTTCATCCAGAACGCCCAGACCAAGTCGGACGCCTACACCGTGCTCAACCTCGACCCCATCTGGGTCGCCGAGTTCGCGGCCAACCAGTGGATCGACGAGCTGCCCGCCAAGGAGTTCCCGCTCGACAAGATGATCCCCGCCGTCGTGAAGACCGGTAACTACTTCGGCAAGCAGTACGCGATACCGTTCAACACCAACGCCGGACTGCTCTTCTACCGCAAGGACCTGCTCGACAAGATCGAGGCGAAGCCGCCCACCACCTGGGCCGAGATGAAGCAGGCCTGCGCGAAGGTCCACCAGCTGCCCGAGGGCAAGGGCATCGGTTGCTACGCAGGCCAGTTCGACAAGTACGAGGGACTCACCGTCAACTTCTCCGAGGCCGTGGCCTCCGCGGGCGGCAGCGTCGTCGACGCCAAGGGCAAGGCGACGGTCGACACCGACGCCGCCAAGAAGGGCCTGCAGTTCCTCGTCGACGGCTTCAAGGACGGAACCATCCCCAAGCAGGCCGCCACCTACCAGGAAGAGGACGGCCGGCGCGCCTTCCAGGCAGGCAAACTGCTCTTCCACCGCCAGTGGCCGTACCAGTGGACGCTGGCCAACGCCAAGGACGGCTCCAGCAAGGTGGCCGGGAAGTTCGGTGTCGCCCCGCTGCCCGGGCTCGCCGGACCCGGCAGCTCGAGCCTCGGCGGACTCGACCTCGCCATCAGCAAGTTCGCCAAGAACAAGGCGACCGCGCTGGACTTCATCAAGTTCTTCTCCAACGAGGAGAACGCCCGCACCAACCTGAAGGTCACCTCGTCGGCCCCGCCGTACACCGACCTCTACGACGACCCGGCGCTGCGCCAGCAGTTCCCGTACCTGGACACACTGAAGCAGTCACTGGCCACGGCGACGCCCAGGCCGGTTGTGGTGCACTACGGCGACGCCACGACTGCCATCCAGGAGAGCGCCTCGGCCGCGCTGACCGGCTCGAAGTCCGTCGACGACGCCCTCGCCGACATGCAGAAGAACCTCTCCGCGGCGATCGCCGAGAAGTAGGCGGGTCCCGCTCGTGTCCGTCATAGCCCCGACGCCGGGGCGCACCGCCCCGGCGTCCCGGCCCCAGCGCACCTCGCGCAGGGCCGGGACGGGCCGCCTGGCTGCGGCCCTGCTCTCGCCGACGTTGCTGGTCCTCGCCCTGGTCATCGGCTACCCGGTGGTGGCCGCGGTGCGGCTGTCGTTCCAGGTGTCCACCGAGGGTCTCGATCCCAGCACGGGTTTCGTGACCACCACCAGTCAATACGGAACCGGCAACTACGCCAACGTCTTCACCGATGACCGGCTGCTGCGCCCCTGGTGGAACACGACGTCGTTCGCCCTGGCCTCAGTCGCGCTCGAAGTCCTCATCGGTGTGTCCATGGCCCTGGTGATGCACCGTGCCTTCCGCGGCCGCGCACTCGTCCGCGCAGCCGTCCTCGTGCCCTGGGCCATTCCCACCGCCATCTCGGGCATGCTCTGGAAGTGGATCTTCAACAGCCAGGGAGTGGCCAACGACATCCTCGGCACCCAAATCCTGTGGAGCAGCGAGGGGTTCCACGCCTGGCTGTCCGTGGTCATCGCCGACACATGGAAGACCGCGCCCTTCATCGGCCTGCTCGTACTCGCCGGCCTGCAGATCATCCCCGGCGAACTGTACGAGGCCGCCCGCGTCGACGGCGCCTCGTCGTGGCGTGTCTTCTGGCGGATCACCCTGCCCCTGGTCCGGCCGGCCCTCGTGGTCGCCGTTCTGTTCCGCCTCCTGGATGTGCTGCGCATGTTCGACCTGCCGTACGTCCTGGTGGGGCCGCACAAGCACTCGGTCGAGACGTTGTCGATGGTCGCCTTCAACGAGATGTCCAATCTGCGCTTCGGCTCGGCCGCCGCCTACGCGGCCGTCCTGTTCGCCTATATCGCCGTCGTCGCCCTCGCCTTCGTCAAGTTGTTCGGTGCCGATCTGCTCGGCCGGGGCACCAGGAGTGAGCCATGAGCACGCTGTCTCCCACACGTCTTTCCCGGAGCCGGGCGACCGGGAGCAGGCGGGGCGCGGTCTGGGCGCGGCGACTAGGCATCGCCGCCGTCGTCGCATACTGCGTCGCACCGTTCTACTGGATGCTGGTCTCCAGCCTGCGCAGGCCGGCCGACCAGTTCTCCAACGCGCCGCTGCCCGCGCCGGTCTCCTTCGACAACTACGCGGGGGCCTTCGACCCGCACAACGGATTCGGCCGGGCCCTTGTCAACAGCCTCGTCGTCGCCGGGGTCACCACCGCGGTTACGCTGGTCGTCGGTATCTTCGCCGGATACGCCCTCGCCCGGCTGCAGTTCCGCGGCAAGACGCTGATCCTGACGCTGATCATCGCAGCGTCGATGTTCCCCCCGATCATCCTGGTGGTTCCCCTGCTGCGGCTCTTCACGGACGCCGGTTGGATCAACACCTATCAGGCGATGATCGTCCCGAGCATGAGCTTCTCCCTGCCGCTGGCCGTGTGGAACCTCACCGCGTTCTTCCGCCAGATGCCCGCCGAGCTGGAGAAGGCCGCTCAGGTCGACGGCTGCACACCGGCGCAGGCGTTTCGCAAGGTCGTGCTCCCGCTCGCCGCGCCGGGCGTCTTCACCACGGCCATCCTCGTCTTCATCAGCGCCTGGAACGAATTCCTCATCGCCGTCAGCGTGGTGAACGACCGTCACATGATGACGGCCAACGTGATCGTGTCCCTTTTCACCGGACAGTACAAGTACGACCAGCCGTTCGGCACACAGATGGCCGCGGGGGTCGTGGTCACCCTGCCACTCGTCGTGGCGGTGCTGTTCTTCCAGCGGCGGATCGTGGACGGCCTGACGGCAGGAGGGCTGAAGTAGTTGACTGCCCCGAACAGCGGCGGGCCCGGCCCGGCCGACGACGCATGGGTGCTGGCCACCGACGATCCTGCTGCGCTCGTCGGCTACCACCCCGCCTTCACCGGCAACGGCCGTTTCGCCGCACGTGTCCCGGCGGCCGGCAACGGCTTCGCCGACACTCCCGTTCGCACCCAGTTCCATGTGGCCGGCCTCTACACGGGCCGGGACGGATCCTGGTCCCGGAAGGCGTCCCTGCCCGCGTGGTCCACGCTCGATGTGAGTGACGGCAGCGGTTCGTTCAATGCCGCGTTCACCGGCCCTCCCGGCGCGCCCGAGAGCGCACCCGACGAGGGAGAACTGCTGATCGGCGGCGACTGGGCCCCCGTGACCAGCCCGCGCGCCGGGACGGCACGCGGCGTCGAGCGGTACCGGCAGTGCCTCGACCTGCACACGGGGGCGATCACCACCGAGGCCCGCTGGACCTCTCCGGCGGGCCGGGTCACCGATGTGCGCTACGAAGTGTTCACCGACCGGTCCAGGCCGTACGTGGCCGTCGTGAGCGTGACGGTCACGCCGCACTGGGAGGGCGAACTCGTCGTCACCGACGCGCTGGACGAGCGTGCCGCGTTGCGCATCCGGACCGTGGAGCGGGGCGTGGATCCCGGGCAGATCTGGGCACTCGTGGAAGCCGAAGGCAGCGGTGTCACGGCCGCGCTCGTCTCCGTCCTGCACGGGCCGGACAGCCTGCGCGGACCCGGCCACGACACGCCCGTCCCGGCGCCGGACGGCACAGCGGCACACACCATCCCCGTCCGTACCTCCCCGGGACGCCCCCTGACGTTCACCAAGTACGTGTCCGTGGTCACCTCCCACACCGCGGACGACCCACTGAGTGCAGCCCGGGCCCAGGCCGAGGAGGCCGCCCGCGAGGGACGCGAGCGGCTGGCCGAGGACAACCGGCGCGCCTGGCAACGCGAATGGGAGGGCGACATCGTCGTACGCGGCGACGCGCTGCTGCAACGCCGGGTGCGGGCCTCGAAGTTCTACCTCCTCACCAGCGTGCACGAGGACTCGCCCTGGTCGCCGTCGCCTTCCGGGCTGTCCAGTGACGGCTACAACGGCCACGTCTTCTGGGACACCGAGACCTGGATCTGGCCCGGGCTGCTCCCCCAGCATCCGCACATCGCGCGCAGCGTTCTCGACTATCGGGTCGCGCGGTTGGACGCGGCTCGCGACGCCGCGGCGACGGGGGGCCACCGTGGCGCCCGCTTCCCCTGGGAGAGCGGACTCACCGGGGAGGAGGACACTCCCGAGTGGGCGCCCTTCGGGCGCCTGGAACAGCACGTCAGCGCCGATGTGGCCCTGGCCTTCTGGCAGTACTGGCTCGCCACCGGTGACGAGCACTGGCTTCGTACCGAAGGGCTGCCCGTGCTCGGCGCGGTCGCGGACTTCTGGGCGAGCCGTGTCACCACCGATGCCGAGGGGCGCTGCCACATCAACGCTGTGATCCCTCCGGACGAGTACGCGGTGGGACCGCACGACGACTCCGTCTACACCAACGTGGCCGCCCGGGAGTCCCTGCGGTTCGCTGCCCGGGCGGCCGAGGCCGTCGGCCAGAGTGCCGACCCGCAGTGGGCCGAGGTCGCGAACCGCATCGTCGTGCCGCTCGACGAAGTGCACGGCATCCACCCGGAGTTCGCCGGGTACAAGGGCCAATTGATCAAGCAGGCGGACGTGGTGATGCTCGCGTACCCGTGGGAGAACCCGCAGTCGGCCGAGGCCACGCGTGCCGACCTGGAGTACTACGCACCCCGTACGCACGAGGACGGGCCGTCGATGACGGATTCGGTCCACTCCATCGTCCATGCCGAACTCGGGGACGCCAAGGCGGCTTTCGAATACACCCGGCGCAGTGTCGAACCGTTCGTCAGACCGCCCTTCGAGCAGTTCGCCGAGGCCCGCTCCGGGGGTGCCTTCACCTTCCTCACCGGCCACGGTGGCTTCCTGCAGGAGTTCCTGTACGGCTACTCGGGGCTGCGCTGGCGTGCCGACCGGATCGTTCTCGCGCCGATCCTGCCCACCGAGTTGGACGGCGTCGCCCTGCAGCGACTGCGCTGGCGGGGCCGTGTCTTCGACGTGGACATCCGGCACGACGGCACGACGGTGCGGCTGCACACGGGCGGAGCGCTTCCGGTCGAAACGGCGGGCACGCTGCGGCACGTACCGGCCGGGGGAGAGGTCACGATCGCCACGCGGACGTCCACGCCGTACCGCTGAGGATATGTCGCCCTGGGCTTTGGGCCGCTAGGCTCGCAGAGGCTGTGCGGTGGCGTCTGGCGGTGGCGAGCTCAGCAGCGGCGCGGAGCTTGTGCGTACAACCAACTCGGGTGTCAGGAGCCGATGCAGAGGCTCCGCGGGCGGTTCACCGTCCGCTCCTGAGGTCCGGTCGGTCAGCCGCAGCATCTCCGCCATGACGAGCCGACCCACCTCCTCGATCGGCTGACGGACGCTCGACAGACCCAGCGCCGTGGCCGCCGGAGAGTCGTCGAAGCCCACCACGGCGATGTCCCGACCGGGGATCAGCCCGTGATCGCGTACCGCTTGGAGCGCTCCCACCGCGAGGGTGTCGGTCGCCACGACGACGGCGGTCGGCGGGCCGGGCCGGTCCAGGAGTTCGGTCATCAGCCGGGTACCGCTCGACGTCGTGTCCTCGCCGCGCACGTCGAGTCGGTGGCTCTCCGCGAGCAGACCGTGTCGGTCCATGGCCGTCAGCCAGCCTCGCGCCCGTGCGTCGCCGACGCTGGACCCCTCGAGCCAGCCCAGGAAGCCGATGCGCCGGTGGCCTGCGGCGACCAGATGGTCGATGGCCGAGGCCGTTCCCGCCGCGTTGTCGACGTCGGCCCAGCTGTACTGCTCCGTGCTGACCGCCGTACGCCCGAAAGCCGTGAACGGCACACCGGACGCCGTGAGCCTCCCCACCCGGGGGTCGTCCGGCGTGATGTCGTACAGCACCACGCCGCTCACGGCGCCCGCGCGCCACAGGGCCGTGCACCGCTCGGTCTCCGCGGCGACGTCCTCGGCGGTGAAGAGCAGCACATGGTGGTCGCACTCCTGTCCTGCCTCGGCGAGCGCATGCAGGAACCGGTCCTGGATGGCGGCCACCGTCTCCGCGTGCACGGGCAGAATGCGACAGCCGATCAAGCGGGGTGAACTCGCCCGCAGTGAACGCGCCATGTGGTTGGGGTGGTAGCCGAGGTCGGCAATGACCCGGGTGACCCGCTCCCGTGTCTCGGCGCGCACGCGGTCCGGTGCGTTGAGCACGTTGGAGACCGTCTGGCGAGACACGCCTGCCGCCTCGGCGACGTCCGAAATCGTCACGGACCGCGCAAACGACGGGCGTGCGTCGCGGAAACCGGCTGTCACGTTCTCTCCCTAGCCCACGCTGGAAACCTCATTTTTATCGTTCATACGGAAGCTGTCGAGGCCGCACGGGGTGCCCACGGCCATGCACCTGAAGAAGGCCGAATGTGACTGTGGGCTTGATCACGCGTGGCCGCCCGCGCCGCGCGGAGTGGGCGGTAAGTGCCGGGCGTGAGGCCTCGGTTGCCGACTTGTGAGTCGAGGCCAACGACATCCTTCGCGCCAGGTGGCCGCCGTGCCGGTGGAGCGGTCCGCTGCTTCGCCACAAGGAGGGGCAAGGGTCACGGTGACTGCGGCGTGGACCCTGGGCACGGATGCGTCGCACCGAGGTGTCCGGGTGGGTCCCCTCGGGGAGCGAGTAGGAATGGAACAGAAGACCGGCGTAGCCGTCAAATCTTTTGACGGACAGTAAGAGGGGCTGCCAGGGTGCGTCCCATGAGTGACGACCCGACGATCGGGTTCCTGAAGGCGGACGTGGCGCGGTTCTGCGCCGGTCTGGATGAACTGGCCCCGGCGGGCTGCGGCAGATCGGCGGCCAGGTGGGCTTGTCGCACGAGAAGGTCCGCTACCGGCTCGCCCAGCGCGCGGGCAAGAGCGAGTCAGCAGGGGAGACTTCTTAGATCGCGGTGGAGGCAGTCTCGGGCTTGACGGTGGAGCGGAGCTGTCCGCCCTGGACCTCGCTGGGCAGGGCGAAGCTGTAGCGGCCGTGGAAGTTGATGTGAGCGAACTTCAGCGGTGAGAGCCGTGCGACGTCCTCGTCACGGATGTGGATGCCCTCGGCCCGCATCTCGCCGATGATCTTCTGGAAGTACACCGTGTTCCACAGGACAACGATGTTGAGCATCAGTCCCAGTGCCCCGAGCTGATCTTCCTGGCCCTCCCGGTAGGACTGCCTCAGTTCGCCCTTCTGCCCGTGGAAGATCTTCCCGGCTAGTTCGTGGCGGGATTCCTGCCGGTTGAGCTGGGTGTTGACCCGGCGCCGCAGGAGTTCGTCGGTGAAGTACGAGGACAGGTACGCACTGCGGTCCAGGCGGCCGAGTTCCATGACGGCCTTACCGGTGGGGGTGGGCTTTCCCGTGGGCGCGAGGACGCGCAGAGCCTCCGAGGCTTTGATAGTGCCGGAGTGCAGCGAGCCTGCGAGGCGGAGCATCTCGTCCCAGTGGGCGGTGATCTGCTTGAGGTTGACCTTGTTGCGGGTCACCTGGTTGATCGGCCCGTAGTCGGCGTCCGGATCGGCGCGGTAGAGGGTGGCGCTACCGACGTCGGCCAGGCGCGGGGAGAACTGGTAGCCCATGAGGCGGAAGAGGCCGAAGACGATCTCGCTGGCGCCGTGCGTGTCGGAGGTGATCTCGACCGGGCACAGGGCGGTCTCCTGCTCGAGGAGGCCGTCCAGGATGTAGAAGGAGTCGCGCTGGGTGCCGGGGATCAGGATGCCGTGCAGGCCGCTGAACTGGTCCGAGAGGAAATTGTAGAACGTCACCCCGCGCCGTCGGGTACCGAAGTACTTCGGGTTCGGCCCGGAGTTGAGGGTGCGGATCGGGGTGACGAAGCGCAGCCCGTCGGCGGAGGCCAGCTCGCCGCCGCCCCACGCCTGCAGCAGCGGCAGGCGCATGTGGTAGTCGACCAGGCGGGCGTTGGCCATCGAGAGGGTCGCCGCGCGTACGTAGTTCTGCTCGACCCAGAACAGCCGGTCGCGGCTGAGCGCGTCGATCCCGTCGTGGACGATCGGCTCGATGCCGACGTTGGTGGCCTCCGAGGTAAGGACCGGGGCCACGGACAGCTGAAGGTCGTCCATGCGCGAGTTGGCCTCGGAGACGTGGGTGAAGTCGGCCAGGTAGGGCGCCCAGGAGTCGACCTCCAGCACGATCTCGGGAAGGTCGACGGCGGGCATGCGCGCCTCGATCTCCTTGTTCAGGTTGATCAGAGAGGCGGGTTCGTCCAGGCGGTCCAGGCCGGTGAGGATGATGCGGTCGCGGCCGCCCTGCTGCTCGATGCGCACGTTGGGATTGGCGGCCAGGCCGTCGGCGAACTCCGGGTGGGCCTTGTCGAGTCGGTCGGTCCGGGCCTTGAGGATCTTGTGGGGCTTGGGGTCGAGGTCGAGTTCCTCGCAGACCCGGGTGCGGGCCGCCTCCCACGCCGCATCTTTCAGCAGACGGGCGTTGGGGTCGCCCCACTTGCGCAGGCCCGGCACGAACACCTCGTGCCGGTGCAGCGCCGCGCGCAGGGCTTCGGCGGAGGCGACGATCAGGGCGCGCTTCTCGACGCTGCCCACGGGCATCGGCGGGGGCGGAAAGCCCAGACGCCGCCAGGCGGAGGTGAGCACCTTGGCGGGGATCTCCCAAGCCTGGATGGGGCGGCGCCGGCCTTTGAGGGACTTCACGAAACCGATCGCGTCCAGGACCGGTTCGCCCGCCGGGCTGGCCTCGAAGGTGAACGTCTTGAGCAGGCCGGGCAGGAAGCGGGCGATGGTGTTGTAGCGGGCGGCGAGCATTTGCTCGGCGCCGTCGTCGGGCTGCTGGGCGAGGAGTTTGACGGTGTCGGCCGCCGCGTGAACCAGGCCGACGTCCATCGCGTCGAGCATCGCGCGTACGTCGCCCTCGGGGTCGGCGGCGGCGGTGCAGATGGCGAGCCAGGCTTTGTGCAGCTCGATCGCGGCGGCGTCCAGGTCCTTCAGCGTCCGCAGCCTCTGCTTGGTCATCTTGGCGGCGGAGCTGCGGATGATGTCGCCCATCACGAGGTCGAAGACCTCGATCGCCTCGTCGGCGGCGAGCTGCGGCATGACCGCGGCGAACGCGACCAGGGTGGCCAGGCGCCGGTCTCCGGCGAGGTCGGAGACGGCCTGGGCGCGGGCGGCCTTGGCGAACCGCACCAGGGCCTGCAGCCGTCCCGGCGGTATCGCGTCCAGGTTCCACGCGGAGCCGCCGAAGGCGCGCAGGGACTCGTAGCGTTCCAGGGCCTTGCCCACGCCGCGCGCCGGGATGTCGCGCGGGGAGCGGCGCAGGCGGTCCAGCTCGGAGAGGCGCTTGCCCGCGGGGACGACGACCAGTTGCAGCAGACGCTCGGCCTGCTCCGTGGTCGGGGCGGCGGCGAGGGTGGCCCACAGGCGCTTCTCGGCGCGCTCGCGGGTGCCGGAGACCAGGCGTTCCAGCACGGTCACCCCGGGCAGCACCACCTTCTTGTCCACCAGGCGCTTGGTGGCGAGGTCGAACAGCCGGGTGGGGCGTTCGTTGCCGATCCAGGCCCGCTGGTACATCCAGCGGGCGAGCGCGAACCACTGGTCGAACTCGAACGTGTACCCGTACTCCTTGCGGATCTGCTCCTGGTGATCCCAGCGGGCCTCACCGGTGCCGTACCCGGCGAGCTCGCCAGGGTCCAGACCGAGTTGCTCGGCGACATAGCCGACCACCACTGCGGGCACCTCCTCAGGATTGTCCAGGAAGCTGCCCAGGTATCGGATGGTGCCGAGCTGAACGGCCCAGCCGATCCGGTTGCGCCCGCTGCGGGCGGCCATTGCCCGGCGCCGTGCGGTCTGATCCAGCAGGAAGGACCCGGCGAGCTGTCCCTCGTCCGGGTCCTCGGTGAAGTGACCGAAGCGCCTGTTCGTCGCTCAGAAAGTTGGTGGGCACCGCCCGCTCCTTGACCTGTCGGCGTGATTCGCGCGTGACGGTGCCAGGTGACCTGACGGTGCGTGAGACGATCTCTGATTCCAGACCAGAGCATCACCCCATGTGATAGACGAGGTCACGAACCCGGCGCACGATCAGCCGGGCCGTGACCCGGTCGGCTGATCGTGCGGCTGGCGAACGCGGTGTACGCGGAGCGGTCTGCTTGCTGTGCGCCCGGCTCTTGTGCGGTCAGCAGGCGGCGACGGCCTCAGCGGCTTCTGTCTCGTCCGCGACCGCGGAGGGGGTGTTCTTGGGGCCGCGGAAGGCGATGTAGACGAACAGGACGCCCATGACGGCGGCGCCTGCCCACATGGCCTGCTGCCAGCCGTCGACGAAGGACTGCTGGGCTGCGTGGAGCAGGTCTTGTGCGTGCGGGCCGGTGCTGCCCGCCGCTTCAACGGCGTTGGCGACGCCTTCCCGGGCGGTGTCCGCGGCCCCCTGGGGGATGCCGTGCAGCCTGTCGTCGATGGCGCCGCGGTAGCCGGCGGACACGAGCGCGCCGAGCAGGGCGACGCCGAGTGCGGTGCCGAACTCGCGGGTGACGTCGTTGAGGGCGGAGGCGACGCCCTGCTTCTCGCGCGGCAGGGAGGCGGTGATGGCTTCGGTGGACGGGGTCATCGACAGGCCCATGCCGACGCCTATGGCGAGCAGGCCGGGCAGGATGGACAGGTAGCCGCCGCCGACGGAGACGAAGAGGGCCATGAGCGCCAGGCCGACGCCGGCCATCGCAATGCCCACCACCATGGTCGAGCGAGCGCCGATACGCGCGGCAAGCTTGGGGCCAGGCCGGAGGCCATCATCATCATGACGGCCATGGGCATCATCGCCACCGTGGACAGCAGGCCCGACCAGCCAAGTACGGCCTGGAAGAACGGGAAGAGGACCACGCCGATGCCCGCCTGGACACCGAAGACCACCAGAAGCGTGACCGAGCCGCCGGCCAGACCGCGCTCACGGAACAGGCGGACGTCCAGCAGCGAGGCGTCGCGGCGGTGCAGCTCCCAGGCCACGAAACCGACAGTGGCGATGAGGCCGACGGCGAGGCTGATCAGCGTCGCGAGGGCGGTCCAGCCGCGTTCGGGGCCTTCCTGCAGGACGAAGATGAGGCCGACCACGGCGACGGTGGAGACCAGCGCGCCGACGGTGTCGAATCGGTGGGCCGAGGTCTCGCGGGAGTTGGGAACCGACTTCACCGTCATGGCCAGGGCCACGAGGACCAGGACCACCGGCAGGACGAACAGCCAGCGCCAGTCGGCGACATCAACGAGGAGCGCGGAGAGGAACATGCCCAGGATGCCGCCGCCTCCGGCGACACCGGTCCACACGCCGATCGCCTTGCCGCGCCGCTCTTCGGGGAAGGCGGAGGTGATGACGGCAAGCGTGATCGGCATGATCGTCGCGGCGCCGATACCGCTGGCCACGCGCGCGGCGAGCATCACCTCCGCCGTCGGGGCCAGGCCCGCGACAACGCTCGCGGTGCCGAAGACACCCAGCCCCGTGATGAGCATGGGCTTGCGGCCCAGGCGGTCGCCGACGGCGCCGAGCGGCAGCAGCAGCGCGGCCAGGGCAAGGGTGTAGATGTTGATGATCCACAGGACCGTGCTCTGGGAGGCGCCGAACTCGACGGCCATGTGTGTCTGCGCGACGTTCAGCCCGGTCACCGAGGCGATGACCGCCATCAGCGCGATGGAGACGGCAATCAGGATCGTGCGCAGCTGACGCGCATCAGGTACATCCCCGCCGCTGGCTTCAGCGGCCTGTACGGGCTGGTTCGTACTCATGGGTTCCTCTCAAAAGGGGCATGCTGAGTCAGCGCCGGAGCAGGGACCGGTCGCCGAGTAAAGGGGGGCGGGGCTCGGCCACCGCGCGTATCGCCGGGTGCGGTCGAGCGGTGGGCCGGTGCCGCGTGGGGACGTCAGGGGGCGGGTGCCTCGCCCTGGGCTGCGGCGAGGGCCGCGTCGGTGTCCGCGGTGGCCAGCAGGCCGTTGATGTGGGAGCCGGCCAGGGCGCCGGCCGCGGCGGAGGCACCGACCTGGGCGGTGAGGTCGGTGGCGTTGCCGGCCACCCACACGCCCGGCACCTCGGTGGTGCCGGCCATTCCGGAGGCGAAGCGGCGGCCCATGTTGTCGGGCAGGTCCTCCATCGGCAGCTTCAGACCGTCCAGGCCCTCGGTGCGGGCCTGCATCTGCGTGGCGACCGCGAGGACGCGGCGGGCCACGACCTTGCCGTCGGTCAGGCGCAGCCCGGCGAGGGTGCCGTCCTCGTTGGTGATGACTTCCTGCACCGGGGTGTCGACGATGCGGATGCTGCGGGCGGCGAAGCGGGCGCGGGTGTCCTCGTTCAGGTGAGTGCCGTGGGTGAAGTAGGTCAGGTCCTCGGTCAGCTGGCGGAAGAGGAGTGCGTGGTGGATGGAGGCGGGGCCGGTGGCGAGGATGCCGATGGGCTCATCGCGCACCTCCCAGCCGTGGCAGTACGGGCAGTGCACCACACCGTGTCCCCAGTGCTCGGCGAGGCCGGGGACCTCGGGCAGCACGTCCCGCAGGCCGGTGGCCACCAGGACCCGGCGCGCGGTCACGCTCCGGGCGTCGGCCAGGGTAATGGTGAAACGCAGATCTCCGTCAGCCGACGGGGCGGCGGGCTCGGTCGAGACCACCTCGCCGAAGACGATGCGGCCGCCGTACTGGCGCACCTGCTCCCGGCCCCGCCGAAGGATCTCGGGGGGCGGGGTGCCGTCCAGGACGATTAAGCCGTGCATGGCCTCTGCCGGCGCGTTGCGCGGGAAGCCGCTGTCGATCACGACGACCGAGCGGCGGGAGCGGGCGAGCATCAGCGCACCGTTCAGCCCCGCGGCGCCCCCGCCGATCACCACCGCGTCGACGGTCCCACCGGGCAGTGCGTCGTTCGCGTACGGAGAAGTCGTCACAGCCACGTCCTCCTACCCTTTCCTCGTGCGTGGTCCCAGACGTTGCGGACCATCTGCACACGACGCTAACCCCGCATTGCATCGAGAGCATAAGATGTTGCTCATGACGCAAGAAGGTGGAGAGCTGGACAGCCTCGTACGCAAACGCATCCGCGCTCTGCGGGTGGCGCAGGGCTGGTCGCTGGAGGAACTGGCCACCCGCGCCCACCTCAGCCAGTCCTCACTGAGCCGCATCGAGAACGGCCAGCGCCGCCTCGCACTGGATCAGCTGGTCACTCTCGCCCGCGCCTTGGACACCACGCTGGATCAACTCGTGGAGACCGCCACCGACGACGTAGTCACCAGCCCGACGATCGACGGCACCCACGGCCAGATGCGCTGGACCGTCAAGGCCGACCCGGGGATGAGCGTGATGCGCAAGCGCATGACCGAACCACCACCCGAGAACCCGGCGCGCATGCGTGCCCACCCGGGGCGCGAATGGCTCGTCGTCCTGTCCGGCACCGCGATCCTCATGCTCGGCCACCGCCGCTTCCGCCTCGAGACCAACCAGGCCGCCGAATTCCCCACGATGATGCCGCACGCGATCGGCGCCGAGGGCGGGCCCTGCGAGATCCTGGGCATCTTCGACCGCGACGCCCGCCGCGGCCACCAGCGCGACGGCGACGGCGGCGACGCTCAGGGCGCTCCCGAATGACGGCGCGGGTCGCGCGACGGCCTCCGCAGCGGTGACCTCTTGCGCGTCGGGCAGCACCCCCGACCATAGCCTTGCGTAAACGGGAAGATTTTGTGCCGCAGGCGCATAATCGTCTTAGTGTGAAGAGCATGAACCAAGCACACACGCACGCCCCCCGCCACGGCGCTTCGCACGGCCGCCACCAGGTGCGCGGAACCGACGGCCAGGCGGAGATCCTCGACCTGGACGCCGAGGTCCTCGCCGAGCACATAGCCTCCATCACCGCATGGCTGCCACTGAAGACCGGCCCGCGCCAGATCGTAGATCTGGGCTGTGGCACGGGCGCGGGCACCTTCGCCCTCCTCGACCGCTTCCCCGACGCGCACGTCACCGCCGTCGACGCGTCCGCCGAACACCTTCAGCGCCTGCACACAAAGGCGTGCGCCCGCGGCGTCCAGGAGCGCGTGTGCACCGTGCAGGCCGACCTCGATGAAGCCGTCTGGCCCGACCTCGGCTCACCGGACCTGGTATGGGCGTCGGCCTCGATGCACCATATGGCCCACCCCGACCGCGCACTGCGCACCGTCCACGACGCGCTCGCGCCCGGCGGCCTGTTCGCCGTCGTCGAACTGGCCGGCCACCCCCGCTTCCTGCCCGAAAACGCCCCCAAGGACCGGCCAGGCCTGGAAGAGCGCGTCCACGCCGCGGCCGACCGCCTCCAAGCCGAACACATGCCCCACCGCGGCGCCGACTGGGGCCCGATGCTGACCGCCGCCGGCTTCACAGTCGAGGACGAACGCACCATCGCCGTGAACATCGAAGCCTCCCGCAGCGAAGCGATCGGGCTCTACGCCCTCGGCATCCTGCAGCGCATCCGCAGCGTCATCGCCGAAAGGATCTCCCCCGAGGACCTCACCGCGCTCGACCAGCTCCTCGACACCAGCAGCCCGCACAGCATCCTGCGCCGCGACGACCTGACGGTACGCACCGAGCGCACCGTCTGGGCCGCCCGCCACACCTGACCCCGAACACGGGGCGACGGTTAAGAACGCTGTCATCAGTCGCAAACGAGGGGGTGTCACGTCCGGCGGGGGCGCGCTCAGCAACGCGTCGGGCGACTGCGTAGACGCCGGGTCGGGCGTACCGGCCCCGAGAGCAGACGGAGGCATGCCGTGCCGCCGGCAACCACGCTCCAGCAGCGGCACAATCACCTTCGCGAGAGCGAGGCACTGCTTGTCTTTCGCGTTCGGCACCATGGCGCCGAACGAGGGATCAAGGACAAGGCAGTGAGGAACCAGCCCGGCGCGTCCGTGTGACGCAGGGTCATTCTCACAAATGACCATCTGTGCGAGTTCTGCGAGAGCCCTCGGACGCGATCCGTTTCCGCAGGTCGCCGTTCGCAGAAGTCCTCTCAGAAATCGCACGTTCTGCGAGAGACTTTTGACACACTGATCGCGTGGATCTGACGCCCGATCAAGCCGCAAACACGGTAGAACGCAACGACTGCCCCAAGTGCGAGGTTCCTGCCGGGAGCGCCTGCCGAACGCGCGGCGGGAAGACCGCGACGAAATACCACACCCCCCGCTTCGTCCTCATCGCCGCACTGCGCGAGGAGCTCGAAGTCCTCATCCCCGCCGACCGCGGCCCCGGCCACCCCTGGAAGCAGGGGTCGGCGCCCGCCGCCGTGCCCGCGCAGCGCACCCAGAAGCCCATCAGAATCGGGTACGCCCGCACGTCAACAGCCCGGCAGGAGCTGGCGAGCCAGCTCGAAGCCCTCCACGCGGCCGACTGCCACAAGGTCTACAAGGAACAGATCAGCACCCGCGTCAAGGTGCGGCCCGAGCTGGAGGCCGCGCTCGCGCTGGCCCACCAGTTCAAGGAGGCCGCCCCGGACACCCCGGTCATCTTCACCGTGCACGAGCTCAAGCGGCTCGCCCGCAACGCGGCCGAGCTGATGACGCTGTCCGCCGAGCTCCAGGCCGGCGGCATCCAGCTCGAACTCCTCACCGGCCCGCTCACCGGCATCTACGACCCCAACGGCATGGGCGCCATGTTCTTCGCCGTCCTCGCCGTCGCCGGGCAGATCGAGCGCAACTACATCCGCGAGAAGACCCTCGAAGGCCAGCTCACCGCCGCGAAGAAGGGCAACCACGGCGGCCGCCCCAAGGTCATCGACGACGACATGCTCACCTTCGCCCTCGCGCTCAAGGACAAGGGCGTCCCCGTCCCCGAGATCGCCAAGAAGCTCACCATCAAGACCGGCAAAAACGCGGGCACGAACCCGTCGGTCGCCTCGCTGTACCGCGCGTTCGCCGAGGCCGAGCAGGAGACGGAGGCGGCCTCGTGAGTGCAGAAGCCGAAGCTCACCTCACGCCCCGTCAAAAGATTTGACGGCTACGCCGGTTTTCTGCTCCGTTCCTACTCGGACCCCCCCTCGGCCGATTCCGGGCGTTCGTTAAGGTGGCACCAACGGTTTCCAAAGAGACAGTCAAGTCAGTCAGCCGGACAGAAGGGCAGCCGTGGGCACTGCGCGCATGAGTAGTACGCCGTTGCCGGGGATCGGCGTGCGCTACGACCTGACCACGCGGGAGCAGCATCGCTTGTCGGTGGTGGCCCATCGGGACGGTTCGCGGACGCTGAGCGCATACCGGGAGGACGATCCGGATGCGTGCGCGTTGTCGGTGCGGCTGACCCTGGGGGAGGCGGAGGCGCTCATCGACGCGATGATGCCCAAGCATCACAGCCCGAGCCTGCTGTCACCGACCGAACTCGGGCTGGTGGCCGAGCGGATCGAGCTGGCAGCGACGTCGCACTGGAACGGGCGGGTACTGGGCGACACGAGGATGCGCACGGAGACCGGCGTGTCGATCGTGGCCGTACTGCGCCGGGCCGAGGCGATCCCCTCGCCCGGGCCGGACTTCCGGCTGGCGGGCGGTGACACCCTGATCGTGATCGGTACGCGCGAGGGTGTGGATGCGGCCGCCGTGATACTCGGACGGGACTGATCCGCAGTGCAGTCCTCTGCGGTCTTCCTGATCGAGTTCGGCGCGATCACGCTCGGTCTCGGGCTGCTCGGCCGCTTCGCCGGCCGCTTCCAGTTCTCGCCGATCCCGCTGTACCTGCTGGCCGGGCTGGCCTTCGGCGAGGGTGGGCTGCTGCCACTGAACACCAGTGAGGATTTCGTGGCGACCGGCGCCGAGATCGGTGTGATCCTGCTGCTGTTGATGTTGGGCCTGGAGTACACGGCCAGCGACCTGGTGTCCAATCTGAAAACCCAGTACCCGGCGGGGCTGGTCGACGCCGCGTTGAACGCGGTGCCCGGAGCCGCGATGGCACTCCTCCTGGGCTGGGGCCCGGTGGCGGCGGTCGTCCTGGCGGGCGTCACCTGGATCTCCTCATCCGGTGTGATCGCCAAGGTTCTCGGCGATCTCGGGCGGCTCGGCAATCGAGAGACCCCGGTGATTCTCAGCATCCTGGTGCTGGAAGACCTGTCCATGGCGGTCTACCTGCCGATCATCACCGCGCTGCTGGCCGGGACCGGACTCGCGGCGGGCGGCGTCACGCTGGCCATCGCACTCGGCGTTGCCGGATCGGTCCTGTTGCTGGCGGTGCGTTACGGGCGGCACATCTCCCGGTTCGTCTCCAGTGAGGACCCCGAGAAGCTGCTGCTGGTGGTTCTGGGTCTGACCCTCCTGGTCGCGGGGCTGGCCCAGCAGCTCCAGGTCTCCGCCGCCGTCGGCGCCTTTCTCGTCGGCATCGCCCTGTCCGGCGAGGTCGCCGAGGGCGCGCACAACCTGCTTGCGCCGCTGAGGGATCTGTTCGCCGCAGTGTTCTTCGTCTTCTTCGGTCTGCACACCGATCCGTCCAGCATTCCACCGGTGCTGGTGCCGGCGCTCGTCCTGGCCGTCATCACCGCGCTGACGAAGATCGCCACCGGGTACTGGGCCGCGAAGCGGGCCGGTATATCCGCCAAGGGTCGCTGGCGTGCGGGCGGCACCCTGGTGGCACGGGGCGAATTCTCCATCGTCATCGCGGGACTTGCGGTCACCGCCGGCATAGAGCCCTCGCTCGGCCCACTGGCCACGGCGTACGTGCTCATCCTCGTGGTCCTCGGCCCGCTCGCCGCCCGCTACACCGAGCCTGTGGCCCTGCGCCTGGCCGTCCGGCTGGGCAAGTCGGCGCCGACGGGCAAGAGACCCGCCGAAGCCGAGGCAGCAGCACTTGTGGAGGCGCGGGAAGCGGTGGGTGGTCAGGGTACGGCCGACAGGTTGTGAGTGAAAACGGGTGGGCGGCGCCGACGGAGCGGGACACGGTCCCGCCGCTCGCTCCCCTGGCCGGAGACACCGCCAGGACCCGCTCTGCGCCGGTTAGGAGCCGCCCGGTGCAATGTTGCCTAACCGGGCTGAACGCGGGCGCGCCCGGCATCACTCGGCTTCGACGGGACCCGGGAGGAGGGTCCCCACGCTGCGCTCCAGTTCCGCGATGCGGTCGGCGAGCCCGTCGGCGTCGGGTTCGCGCCGGTCGCGGAGCAGCACTTCGATCCGGGTGAGTCGCTCGGTGATCTCCGTGAGTCGCTCGGTGTCCGCCGCCACCGCACGCAGGGCCAACTGGCGGTTCTTGCGGTGCAGATCGAGAAAGACGCTGATCTTGGTGCGCAGCACCCATGGGTCGATGGGCTTGGTGATGAAGTCTGCGGCGCCGATCGCGTATCCCCGGTAGGCGTAGTCAGCGCCTGCCTCGGTCCCGGTCACCAAGATGATGGGCACGTCCTTCGTCTGGTCGAGACGCTTGATGTTGGCGGCCGTCTCGAAGCCGTCCATGCCGGGCATCCGGACGTCCAGGAGGACGACCGCGAACTCCTGGCGCAGCATCGCCTTGAGTGCTTGCTCGCCCGATTGCGCGCGGACGAGGCGCTGGTGCAGCGGGCCGAGTACGGCCTCGAAGGCGACGAGGTTCTCCTCCATGTCGTCGACGATGAGGATGCTGCACTGTTCGGCCGGAGTGGTGCTCATGGCGCGTCCCTCGGTGGGTCGTCGGCACTGCTGTCCGCGCCTGCCTGATCACCGGAAGCGCGGGGGTTTTGCGCCGACTGTGGGGCGTCTCCCTGCGGGTCGAACAGGTCGCAGACGATCGACAGGAGGCGGTCGACGTTCACGGGCTTGGGCACGTAGTCGTTGGCGCCGCTGTCGATCGCCTTCTCACGGTCTCCGGGCATCGCCTTGGCGGTGAGCGCAATGATCGGCAGGTGGGCGAGGCGAGGTGTGTTCCGGATGGTGCGTATCGTGGCGTAGCCATCCATTTCAGGCATCATGATGTCCATGAGGACCAGGGACACGTCAGGGGACCGTTCCAGGACCTCGAGGCCTTCCCGGCCGTTCTCCGCGTACTTCACGGTGATGCCGACACGGCCCAGTACATGTGTGAGGGCGAAGACATTGCGTATGTCGTCGTCGATGATGAGGATGTGACGGCCCGCCAGGACCCGGCCCGGGCGTCCGCTGAGCCATTCCTTGAGCCGTGTCGTCTTCGGCCAGGTGTCCTCACGGCCGTCGGGGGCTCCCATGGCCGCCCTGCCCGTCAGTTCGTCGGTGAGGTGGTCCGGAGCCAGTCCGCCGGCACTGAGGCTCTCCACATGGTCGAGCGCCTGCTCGGATGACTCATGGTCGGTGGTGGCCGCCGATACCCGGCCCTCCGCAGGAAGCGCGGGCGTGACACCGACGGCACGCAGTTCCGTCAGGCCCTGCGTGGCAATGGTGTCGGGGTAGTGCGAGGGAACGTACAAGGTGAACCGGGAGCCCACACCTGCTTCGCTCTCGGCGACGATCTTGCCGCCGAGCATCCCGGCGATCTCCCGGCTGATGGACAGGCCGAGGCCGGTGCCGCCGTACTTGCGGTTGGTTGTGCCTTCGGACTGCTGGAACGCCTCGAAGATGATCGGGAGCTTCTCGGGGGCGATACCGATCCCGGTGTCCTTCACGGAGAATGCGATGACACATTCCGTGTTCTTGAGCGTCTCCTCGTCGAATTGCTCGGTCGGCACCCGGGTGACGCACAGCTCCACACTGCCGGAGTGGGTGAACTTCACCGCGTTGGACAGCAGGTTGCGCAGCACCTGCTGGATGCGCTGCTCGTCGGAGTACAACTCGGTCGGCACGTCCTCGCCGACCGCGATCTCGAAGCCAAGGCCGCGGTCGATGGTGAGCGGCCGGAAGGTCGCATGGACGTAGTCGAGCAACTTGATCAACGGCAGCGTCTTCGGGCGCACGTCCATGCGCCCGGCCTCGATCTTCGACAGGTCGAGAATGTCGCTGATCAGCTGGAGCAGGTCCGACCCCGAGCGGTGGATGGTGGTGGCGAACTGCACCTCCTGGTCGTTGAGGTGTCCATCGGGATTGTCGGAGAGCAGCCGGGCCAGGATCAGCAGCGAGTTGAGCGGCGTGCGCAGCTCGTGCGACATGTTGGCGAGGAACTCGGACTTGTACTGCGAGGCCGTTGCAAGCAGGGCGGCCTTTTCCTCCAGCGCCGCGTTGGAGCGCTGGAGCTCGTCCGACCGCTCGCGCAACTCGGAGGTGAGCCGCTGGGACTCCGACAGCAGCGACTCCGTACGGGAGTTGGCGATGATCGTGTTGATCGACACGCCGATCGTGTTGGCGAACTGGTCGATGAAGGCCAGGTGCACATCGCTGAACTTGCTGAGCGAGGCCAGCTCGATCACTCCGAGCACCTGGTCCTCGAAAAGGATGGGGAGGATGACGATACTGGCCGGACGAGCCGTGCCCAGCCCGGAGTTGATGGTGATGTAGTCGGGCGGCACGTCCGTGATGAGGATGCGCTGCTTCTCCTGTGCGGCCTGTGCGATCAGTCCGCGTCCCGGGGTGCCGGTGCCGGGAAGGGGGCTGTCGCCGCCGGCCTGGTCGGTGCCGTACCCGGCGATGAACTGGAGGCCCTCGCTGGACGGCGCCCCCGCCTCGGCGAGGAAGAACGCACCGAACTGCGCGTTCACCAGCGGCGTCAGCTCGCGCAGGATCAGGTCGGCGACCTCCACCAGGTCACGGTGGCCCTGCATGAGCGCCGCCATGCGGGTGAGGTTGGACTCCAGCCAGTCCTTGGCCCGGGTCGTCTCGCGGAGGTTGGAGACCATGAGGTTGATGTTGTTCTTCAGCTCGGCGACCTCCCCCTGTGCCTCGACCGTGATGGAGCGGGACATGTCGCCCTGGGTCACTGCCGAGGCCACTTCGGCGATCGCGCGGACCTGGGTGGTGAGGTTCAGCGCCAGCTCGTTGACGTTGGTGGTCAGCCGCTTCCACGTCCCGTAGACGCCCTCGACACGTGCTTGACCGCCCAGCCGGCCTTCGCTGCCGACTTCCCGGGCGACGCGGGTGACCTCGGAGGAGAAGGAGGAGAGGGTGTCGACCATCGTGTTGATGGTGGTTTTCAGCTCCAGGATCTCACCGCGGGCGTCCACGTCGATCTTCTTCGACAGGTCGCCCTGGGCCACTGCTGTCGCGACCTGGGCGATGTTGCGGACCTGCGAGGTCAGGTTGTCCGCCATGAAGTTGACGTTGTCCGTGAGGTCCTTCCACACCCCGGACACCCCGCGAACCTGTGCCCGACCGCCCAGGTTGCCCTCGGTGCCGACCTCGCGCGCGACCCGGGTGACCTCGTCCGCGAACGCGCGCAACTGCTCGACCATCGTGTTCACGGTGTCCTTCAGCTGCAGGATCTCGCCGCGCGCATCTACCGTGATCTTCTTCGACAGGTCGCCGTTGGCGACCGACGTGGTCACCTGGGCGATGTTGCGCACCTGCGAGGTCAGGTTCGACGCCATGAAGTTGACGTTGTCCGTCAGCTCCTTCCATACGCCCGAGACCCCGCGGACCTGCGCCTGCCCACCCAGGTTGCCCTCGGTGCCGACCTCGCGCGCGACCCGGGTGACCTCGTCGGCGAAGGCCGAGAGCTGGTCGACCATGGTGTTGATCGTCGACTTCAGCTCCAGGATCTCGCCCTTCGCCTCCACCGTGATCGTCTTGCCGAGGTCGCCCTCGGCGACTGCCGTGGCGACCTGTGCGATGTTGCGGACCTGCGAGGTCAGGTTGTCCGCCATGAAGTTGACGTTCTCCGTCAGGTCCTTCCACACCCCGGAGACCCCGCGGACCTGCGCCCGGCCGCCGAGCCGCCCCTCGGTGCCGACCTCGCGCGCGACCCGGGTGACTTCGTCGGCGAAGGCCGAGAGCTGGTCGACCATCGTGTTCACGGTGCTCTTGAGCTGCAGGATCTCGCCCCGGGCGTCCACCGTGATCTTCTGGCTCAAATCGCCGTTGGCCACGGCCGTGGTGACCTGGGCGATGTTGCGGACCTGTGCCGTCAGATTCGATGCCATGAAGTTGACGTTGTCGGTGAGGTCCTTCCACACCCCGGAGACGCCCGGTACCTGCGCCCGACCGCCCAGCTGGCCTTCCGTGCCGACCTCGCGGGACACCCGCGTCACCTCGTCCGCGAACCCGCGCAGCTGGTCGACCATGGTGTTCACGGTGAGCTTCAACTCCAGCAGCTCGCCGCCTGCCTCGACCGTGACCTGCCGGGTCAGATCGCCGCGTGCGACCGCCGTGGTCACCATCGCGATATCGCGCACCTGCGCGGTGAGCCGGGAGCCCATGGTGTTGACGGCCTCGGTCACATAGCGCCAGTCGCCGGCCAGCCCCTGCACCGTGGCACGCCCGCCGAGACGGCCCTCGATGCCCTCACGGGCGACGCGGGTCAGCTCGCCGGTGAACAGCGACAGCTGCTCCACCATGCGGTTCACCCCACGCCCCAGACGCCGTAGATCACCGCGGAGCTGGCGCTTGCCGTCGTGCAGCTCGGCGCGCTGCGTCAGATCGCCGTCCGCCACGGCATTGAGTACGCGGGTGGCATTGACGACCGGGACGGCCAGAGCTTCGAGCAGCGTGTTGGCCGCTTCCACGCTCGTGGTCCATCCCCCGTGCCCGGGACTGGCCGCAAGCCGCTCGTCCAGCCGCCCTTGTCGGACCACCTCCCGACGCACTCGCTCGAGCTCCGAGGCCAGGTGCGCGTTGCGCGTGACGATCTGGTTGAACACCCCCGCCATTTCGGCGAGGACCCCCTCGGGGAGATTTCCGGTGCGTACGGTGAAATCGCCGTCACAAAAGGAACTCATGGCCGCGAGCAGTGGTCGCAATTCGGCTACGCGGACCCACGCGCCGTCCTGAGCGGGGGAGGGCGGGCCTCCGGCCTCAGGGCTGGTTACCGGGTCCTGCTCCCGGAGCTCGGGCCCAAGATGAGCGAGATCAGGCTGGGTGGCAGGTTCCATGGCAACCCATTTCCGGGCAGACGATTACCTCCCGTTTAGACTACATTCGTCCTATATGACTCGACAGTGAGCTTGGGCTGGAGTCGCCAGTGAGGTCGTCCCCTGATCCACGTCCGGCCGTGGCACGGATGCGTATCCCCGCCAATGAGCTCGCGGCCTCGGCAGCGCGCAAGTTTGTACGCGCCGTACTCGCCGAGCGGACCGCTCTGCCGTTCCCCGGGGCGCCGGCGGTCGACGACCGGCTCGTGGACGATGCCGTGCTCCTTGCCGGTGAGCTGGTCACCAGCGCAGTGACGCACACCGGATACGAGGTCGAGGTGGCCTGCCGCCTCGAAGCCGGCAGCGGGACCCTGGACGATTCCGCAGAGGGCCGGACCGGGAGCGTGGGTCTCGTGGTCGAGGTGCTGGAGCGCGGCCCTTCCAGCCCTCCTGGCGACGGAAACGGCATACAAAGTCCCGTGCGCGGTTACGGCCGGCAGCTCATGCGATCACTTGCCGATTCCTGGGGTGTGACCTACCGGTGCACCGGGAAAGCCGACTGGTTCCGTATGGAGTGCGCGGTGGCGACCCCGCTGGCCACCGCGGAGCAGGGAGGTGCCGACTCCCTCACCGAGGCCGTCCGGCAGGGGCCGTCGTTCCCCGAGGCCCTCCAGGCCGCCGTGTCTCGCGAACACCGGGTCCGCGGCACCGAGTGGGCCGAGCGCGAAGGACAGTCGTTCCTTGCCGAGGCCGGAGAGCTCCTCGCCGGCCAGTTGGACGAGGACATGGTCGCAGCGCTCGCCGGACAGCTCCTGGTTCCCCGGCTCGCCGACTGGTGCGGGGTGTGGCTGACCACGGACAACGACGAGCTGCGGATCTCCCATGTCTGGCATGTGGACGAGCGCCGGATCCGCACGCTCCGTCTGGGGCTGGAGAAGGAACGACCGCCTTCCGGGCCGAGCACGAACGGCGTCCCATGGCCCTGGCCCGAGTGCCTGGGCGCCGAGCACGCGGCGGGTTCGGCGTTGGCATTTCCGCTGGTGGTCGGAGGTCGGTGTCAAGGTGCGCTGCTGATCGGCCGGGCTGGGCCGGGCCAGTTGACGGACGCCGTCGTGCGGCTCGTGGAGGACGTGGCCCGACGCGTCGCTCAGGCAGTGGTCACGGCCCGGCACTACACCCGGCAGGCGAGCATCAGCCGGACGCTCCAGCGCGGGCAGCTTCCCACCTCCCTGGCCACAATTCCGGGAGTGGACACGGCGATCGTCTACGAGCCCTGGGGTGAGGGCCAGACCGTCGGCGGGGACTTCTACGACCTGTTTCCGTTGGGAGACCAGCGGTGGTGCTTCCTGCTCGGTGACGTGTGCGGCCACGATCTGGAGGCGATGTCGGTCTCGGGACTGGCCCGGCACCTCGTACGGCTGTTGGCACGTGAGGGGCACGGTATCGAGTCCCTGCTCAACCGCCTGAACCACGCCATGGCGGAGGAGGCGGCCGAAGCCACGACATGCCGCGGCGAGCGGGAGGGCTCGCGGTTCTTGAGCCTGCTGTACGGGGAGTTGGAGCCCGACTTGGCCGCCGGCGGTGCACGATGCACGATTGCCAGCGCCGGGCACCCGCCGCCGCTGCGTCTGTCGACGGACGGCTCGGTCACCGCGGCCACGCACCCGCAGATGCTGCTCGGCGTCGATGACGACGCGGAGTTTCATGCCAGCACCTTCACGTTCGCCCCGGGCGAGACGCTGCTGTGTGTGACCGACGGTGTGACCGAACGCCGCAGAGGCACACGGCAGTTGGACGACGATGACGGTCTGGCCGAGCTCCTGAGGGGATGCGCGGGCCTGGGTGCGAAGGCTGTGGCTGAACGGGTACGGAAGGCGGCTCACGACTTCAGCACCGAACCGCTGGGCGACGATCTCGCCGTTCTGGTACTCGAGGCCATACCGGTGCTGGGGAGTACGGGGGACGCGGGGGCGGCGACCGCGGTGATGCGCAGTGGCCAGACGGGTTGATGACGCCGGGGTCCGGCGGCACGGATTGTGAAGAGCCCGCCGTCGGCAGTCGCGGGGTGGGCATCCCCTGCGACGCCAACTCGCGGAAGTTCTATGACCGCAAGCGCGCGGATGGCAGACGCCCTGTCCAGGCCGTGCTCGCCGTGCCAAGCGACGCGGCCTGTCGGTGCGGCGGCCTGTCTTGAGCATCGGAAAGCCATCGAGGAGACGCACGACGAACTCCGGCAGGGGCACGCCGGCGGAACCTTCTGCCTGTGGAAAGGAGTCAAGCTCCGGGATCTTGAGTAGGAGTCATCCGCCGTCGTGCCCCGCTATCAGGTCTTGAGCACTGCTCGCGTTGCGTTCCGGTCGACGCTCCGCCCACCGCGCTGAGGGCGTGGCCATAGCCCTCTAAGGGGGCGTTCTGCCAGGTCGTTTCGCTACCATGCGTCAACTCCGGCGTCGGCGGTCTCCAAGAGGTGCGGCAGAGCCAGAACTTGCGAAGCCGGATGTTGAAGCGGGCGTCATTCCGTGCGTCGGACGACCAGTACAACCACATCATCGATATGGCCCACCGTGACCGCTGCATCGAGGATTCGGTCAGCGGTCGCCTCCGCGTTCAGCCCCGCATGGAGGGCTTCGCCGGCCAGTGTTCCGGCCAGCTCCAGTCCGGCATCCAATGCCAAACCCGGGCCTTCCACCACGCCGTCGGTCATCATGACCAGCGCGCTGTCCTTGTCCAGCGTGAAGGTCGATTCGGCGTAATCGGTGTCGGGCATGACTCCCAGGACGGGCCCGCCCGGCAACTCGTGGACATCGTGGCTGCCGTCCTTGTGCGCGCACAGCAGCGGCACGTGGCCGGCGCTTGTGCCGGTGACCCGTCCGTCGAGGGTATCGAGATGCAGCATGGTGCAGCTGGCGAAGCGTGCGGTGCCCATCGTGAAGAGCAGCTCATTGGTGCGCGTCAGGACAGTTCCCGGATCCGGTTCACGGGCGGCGATCGCGCGCATGGACGAGCGCACTTGCCCCATGAAAGCGGCAGCGTCCACGTCGTGCCCTTGGGCGTCACCGATCTCCAGGGCGACCGCGCCGTCGGGCATGACGAAGGCGTCGTACCAGTCCCCGCCGATGTCCAGCCCGTCCTGGCTCGGCCGGTAGCGGGCGGCGATCTCCAGGCCAGGCAGGTGCTCGGGCAACGTCGGAAGCATGCTCTGCTGGAGTGCCATGGCCAGCTCGACTCGTGCCTTTTGCAATCTGATGCGTCTCAGTGCCTGGCCTGTCAGGTCGGTCAGAGTCGTCGTGAGGGCACGCTCGTGCGGGGACGAGTGGTGCTCGCTGTGGTAGGTCACCCACCAGGCCCCGAGCGGCTTTTCACCGAGCGGGCTGAGGGGGCTGACCGAGACGGCAAAGTTGGACCCGAGCCGGTCGATCCACGGCAATGTGACCCCATGCGGCCAACAGCTGATGTATTCCTCCTGGTTGGGAATGGATTGCGGCTTACCGGTGCGGATGGCATGGGCCAGCGGGTGCGGGGCGTCCAGCGACAGGTCTCGCAGGGCTTTGGCCACCGGCAGCGGGATGCCGGCATCGGAGAGGACACGCAGGCGGCCGTCGTCGACGAGCGCCAGTGCAGCGCCGGTGCCACCGAAGGTCGCGGCGAGCCGCGTGAGGACGACCTGTTGCAGTTCCTGCTCCGTGCCTGCGGTGATCAGGGCGGAGGAGAAGTCGGCGACCTCGTCGGCGCGCTGCCGCTCGGCGCTCAGCGCGACCAACGCTCTCCGTCGGCGTGCTTCCCGCTGGGTGTCGTCTCGGACCACTGCGAACGTGCGCTCAGGGCCGTCATATCCCAGTTGGACCCGATGGACCTGGCAGACCAGATGGTGCCAGCCGTTGTGCTCGGTGTGGTACCGCAACCTGGTCCAGCGGGACTGGGCGGCAGACGTACGCACGAGCCTCCGCAGGGCCTCCCGGTCATCAGGGTGGGCTCGCCGCACCACGCTGGACAAGGACACCGAGGCTTCCGGGAACAGCATCGCCAGGGCCGGGGCGCCGCCTATCCACTCCACCTGGCGGTCATGAGGGGAGCACATGCACAGACCGAGATTGGCGGCCTCGGCCGCCAATCGGAACGGAATCAGCAGACCGCTCAGGTCGTTCCCAGCGTGCAACGAGTGCACCCACACGAGCAGCTCGCCATCTGCCGGATCCCTGATCGTCCGCGCCTCGATCAGGCACACCACGGATGATCGGCCTGGGCCGGGGAACTTCAGTGCCCGCATCGTGATCGTCCTCGTCGTGGCGGCATGGGCCGCGAGACTCTCAGCTGCCATCCGCTGGCTCGCAGGCAACAGCTCACCAATGGTTCGACCCACGCACTGCTCCGCCGACCTGCCCAATGTTCTGGCCATCGCAGCGTTGAGGTGGTGGATGGCACCATCCAAGGTCAGAAGAGCCGATGGGGCAGCGCTTCGAAGAAGTTCGTGCGAGGTGTCCATCTGCCGCTCCCTGACAATTCGGCGAGCGATGCTTATGTCCCTATTCATCGTATTCCGGGTCCCCAGGGCCTCTCGTGTTGTCCCATCGAGGCACCCGGCTGGCCGCCGCTCCGCCGGACGCCACACTCAGGGGCTCCGGGCGGCCGCCGTCAGTCGCGAATGTCCTGCAGCAGCCACTCGCGAGGGATCTCGTGGCCCAGGCCACGCTCTCGGGCCCGCTCGTAGACGATCGCCGCGAGGGCGTGGAACTGAGCTCCCTGGATGTTGCCGCGTTCCGAGAACGTCACCTGCCGGTCGTCGTCCCGGGCGCGGGCGCGTCCCGCCAGCACGGCGTCGAGGCGGACCACCCGTGTGCCGCTCGGAGGCCGGCGCGATCCCCTGCCGCGGTGGTGGCGGTCCCAGACCGTGGCGTCCGGGCGGGCCCGGTAGGTCACGTACTCGTCGTCGGTCGCCCAGTCAGGCGCCGACGACGGCACGCTGGCGCTGCCGAGCCGAAGCCACACGTCGAAACGCTGTCGCGCCCGCGCGTCCGGGCATCCGCCGATGCAGGTGACGTGCGTACCCGGGCGCAGATGGCGGCCCAGGACGACGTCACCGACCGCGTCGGTGCAGCCGGCCACCAGGTCGGCGCCGTGGTGGACTGTCTCGGGCTCGTCGACCGCCACCACCTCCATGCCGTGCAATTCCCGCATCTGCGCGGCGAAACGCTCACGGTGGGACCGGGTCGGACTGTAGACCTGGACCCGCTCCAAGGGGCGGACGGTGAGGAAGGCCTCGATGTGGCTGCGCGCCATGCCGCCGGAGCCGAGCAGGCCCAGCACTCGCGCGTCCTCGCGGGCGCCGAGGCGTACGCCGATGGCCGAGTCGGCACCCACGCGCAGGTGCTGCATCAGTCCGTCGTTGAGCAGCGCTACGGGCTCTCCGGTCCGCGTGTCCAGCAGCAGCACCAAGCCGCAGAACATCCCGGGCCGTACGCAGTACTTCTCCTGGGTGCGGCGGCCCGGGGGACCGGTCTCCGTGAGCACGTCCGACTTCATTCGGATGGCCGCATAGCCGCTGCGCGCCGAGCCGCCTTCCATCGTCCCCCACTGGTAGACGCGCTCCTCGTCCATCGGCAGGGACAGGTCGATGCGCGGACGGCACACGCCGATCCCTGCGGCCAGGTCCCGGTACGACTTCTCGAGGGCGCGCACCACATCGGGCATCGTGAGCACGGCGGCCGTGACACCGTTGTCCAGGATGAGCATGATCCTCCGTTCGACCGTGCGGGGGAGGGGACGCCCCGGGCAGGCGGGCCGTTCAGGGGCGCAAGGGCGTGTCCGGGCCTTCGTGCTCCGTCCGGGCCGCGAGGTGGCGCCACATCGCCGACACGTTGAACGCCGGTCCGAGGTCGGGCAGTTCGTCGATGTCCTCGTCGGGGATGGGGCGCAGGGGTGCGCCGGTGGCGGCCACGGTCAGGGTCGCGCGTGCCAGGGAGTCAACCGCCAGGGCCCGGGTGACGGCTTCCGCGACGGCGTGGGCGGGGTCGCCGGTGCCGACAGCCACAAGTCCGTGCCCCCGCAGCACGACCACGGGGCGGTCCTCGAGGCAGTCTGCCATTTTCTCGGCCAGATCACGGCGGCGGATCAGGGCCGAGCGGGGCCAGACGGGGATCCCGTCGTGCGCGAGCCGGGCGGCCGGGATGTCGTACGAACCCACGAGTGGGAGCCAGGGCAGGTCTGCCACGGACGCCGCGACCACGGCGGGCGGATGGGCGTGTACCACGGCCGTGACCTCCGGCCGTGACCGCAGGATCTCGGTGTGGATGGGCAGTTCGCTCGGCGCCTTCCACCCGGAGGGGGTCGAGCCGGTGCCGTCGAGACCGACCTGCTGTACGTCGTCGACGACGGTGAAGGCGAGCCCGCGCTCCGCTGGTCCGCGTCCGCGGATCAGGAGGGTGTCCGGGCCGGTCCGGGCGCTCACGTGGCCCAGGATGTGTTCGACGAGGCCGGTGACGGCGAGTACGCGGCAGGCGATGGCAATGCGTTCACGAAGGGCTTCGTAGGACTCCACCTGGATTCGCCCACCCCTTTGGATGTGTAACTCCATTGGCCTGTTGGTATGACTTTAAGCCATTGCGACGAAGGGCGTCAATAAAGCTCCTGGTCATGGGACAATGCGCACATGCCATCGCGACCCAGCCAGGCTCAGCGTGCTGAGACCGAAGCCGAGAACCCCGTCAAGGCGGCCGCCCCGGCCGAGGGGCTGTTCAAGACGGTCTCCTCGAGCCGTGTCTCGCAGCTGATCGTCGACCAGATTCGGATGCTCCTGAAGGAGGAGCGCCTGCAGCCCGGTGACCGGCTGCCCAGTGAGCGCGAGCTGTGCACGCAGTTCGGGGTGAGCCGTGTGACTGTGCGTGAGGCGCTGCGCAGCCTGGAGGCCAGCGGGCTCGTCGAGATCCGGCTCGGTGCCCGAGGCGGCGCGTTCGTGACGGCGCCGTCGTCGCGGCGGGTGGGCGAGGGGCTTGCCGACCTGCTGTCGCTGTCGCCGCTGACCGCCACCGAGGTCACCGAGGCCCGCCTCGTCTTCGAGCTCGGCATCGTGCCCCTCATCATCGAGCGCGCCACGGAAGAGGACCTCGACGCACTCCGCGCCCTGTGCGACGAGCATGCGGAGGCCGTCAAGCAGGGCACGTACGACATGGAGATGTCGGCGGACTTCCATACCCGTGTCGCCGCCTGCACGCACAACGGCGCGATCGAGATGCTCGTCCAGTCCTTCCACGGCCCGCTGCTGATGAGCCTGCGTGAGGCACAGAGCATCGAGCCGCAGATGGGTCACCGCGGATCGAAGGAGCACCGCAAGTTCGTCGAGGCGATCGCGGCGCGTGATGCCGAGGCCGCGACGGAGATCATGCGCACACACCTGCAGCGGACCGCGTCCAGAGTGAAGGGCGACAGTCGGCGCGGGTGATCCTGAAAGTGCCGTGCCCCGGGTCCTGTTGGGCCCGGGGCTCTTTTGTGCCCCCAGTGAAGGCATTATGGTTAGACCATAAGGTGATTAGATAGCTTCGGTCATCACAGGAGGCACCATGGGCAAGAAGGGACGAGTCTTCGTCCGCGGCCTGACCTCGGAGACGTACGGGCTCGGTGAGTACCGCCGCAGGCAGCTCGCCGTCCAGCGGGTCCGCGACGACTCCGTGGTCGTCGACGACGCGAAGGTGGCGCACTCGGGCGACAGCGAGAAGTCCCGGACGTGGTGGCGGGTCGGCCCCGGGGACGAGGACTTCCTCACCCAGACGATCCAGGTCCACTTCGTCGAACTGCCGCCCCAGTCCAGCAACCACGGGCACGGTCACCAGAACGAGGCGGCCTTCTACATCCTCCAGGGCCGGGGCTACGAGATCCACGACGACCAGCGCTACGACTGGACCAAGGACGACCTCGTCTTCGTCCACACCGACTCGGTGCACCGCCACTTCAACCCCTACGACGAGACCGCCACCGCGCTGGTGGTGAAGGCCAAGAGCACCTGGATGTTCATGGGCCTGTGGCAGCAGGGTCGCAGCGGTCCGGTCGAGCACGAGGCCGAGTTCGGGCCCCGTGAGGACTGGTCCCGGATCTGGACACCCGGCGTCGCGGACCGCAAGAAGGTCATCTCCCTGGCCGACACCACCTGGGAGAACACCCCCCTCGGCCGCGTCCGGGTGATGTCCTCGCCGGAACGCACCGACGCCCGCATCTTCTCCATCGACGCCTTCGAGCTCGACATCCCCGCCGGCAGCCGCTCGGGCAAGTACTGGAAGATGGCCGACGAGGTGTACTACGTGCTCGACGGCAGCGGGTACGCCCTCCAGTGGGAGGTCGAGGCGGAGATCGCGGAGAAGTACTACGCGCGGGTCGCCCTGGAGCCGACCCGGCACGAGATCACCAAGGGCGACACGCTGTACGTGCCGCAGAACCACGTGTGCCAGCTCTTTTCCTACGACGGCACGCCCCTGCGGCTGCTGTCGGCGCAGAACCGCGTCTTCAAGCACCTCGGGTACGACACGGTGCACTTCATGGAGGACGCTCCCGGGTACCAGGCGGCGCAGAACGTCTGACGGACCAAAACGCTTCGGCCCCACACCGTGCCACTGGGTGTGGGGCCGAAGTCATGCCGTGTCACGGGCGCGCCGTCGCGGCCTCCTCCGCGGCGGTGACCAGGTCGTCGACGCTCAACAGGGCCGGCTCCCGGGCAGTCTCCAGGCGCAGTGCCAGTGCCCCGTGCACGGTCTTACGGATCCGGCGGCCGTCCAGGCCGGTCAGGAGTTTGCCCACGCGCTGGTGCACCGCCGTGTCCTCGGCCAGCGTGGCCAGTTCGGGCCACTGCGCCGCCAGACCGCGCAGTGAGTCCGCCACGATCAGCGGGACCACCCACTCGTCGGGCAGTTCGGTGTGCACGACGAGGTCGGCGCGGGAGAGGAACGCCTCGTCGACGGCCTCCGCGAAGTTCGTCGTGACGACGAGCAGGGTACCGGGGCGCTGGGCCCGCAGCGTGTCCAGACCACTGAGCACGGCGTCCGTGGCCCGGTGCACGTCGACCGGGTTGGTGTCGAAGGACGCCGCATGGCGCCGTACCGCGAGCGCCTCGACCTCGTCGACGAGGACCAGGGTGTGGGGCCGGCGTGCGGCCAGCTCCGGCAGCGTCTCGCGGAACAGCCGGGAGACGGCGCGCTGGCTCTCGCCCAGCATCTCACTGGGAAAGGCATGCGGATCGATCTCGACGAGCGTCGTCGCGCCGTGCGGGGCCAGCGTGCGGGCGGCCGCCTGCGCGAGCCCCTGGGCCAGCGTCGTCTTGCCGGTCCCGGGCGGTCCGGCCAGCACCACCAGGCCGTGCGGTGCCACGGGCGAACCCGCGAGCCGCCGCCCGTGCCGGAGCACGAGGACGGCGGTCGCGAGCAGCCTCTCCTTGACCCGTGGGCCGATGATCACTGAGTCCCAGGGCCCGTCGTGGTGGTCGGCGGGAAGCGCATGGATCCCGGCGACGCCGTGCGGCAATGCGGTGCTCACCGCTTGTGGCTCCCGTTCACGGCCATGTGGGGCGCGTGAGCGCCGGCCACTGGACGGTCGAGGGGTCGCCGGCCTGTGCGTCCCGGATGTGCTCCGGCGGCTCCTCGAACAGCACCAGCGGATCGCACAGGGCGCGCATCGTCTCCAGCAGGCTGTCGAACATATGGATGCGTACCACCTTGGCGGTGCGGTCCGTTGCGGAGTTGATGTGCTGGTGCCACAGGAAGTGGTCGACGACGATGATGTCGCCCTTCTTCCACGGGTGCAGCTCGCCGCCTTCCGGCTCGCTTCCCAGATAGCTCTCGCCGCTGCCCTCGACGACGTACAGCCACGCCTCGCCGGGATGCCGGTGCATCGACTGGGCCCGGCCCGGGCCGATCTCGAACATCGCCATCGTGATGCCGGAGGCCTGGTAGCCGATGGCACGGTCCAGCAGGAACGTGGTGCGGGTGCCGCGCGGGGTGTTGCGCAGCTCCAGCTCGTCCCAGCTGGTGTGCAGTCGGCCCGAGCGGCGCGCCTCCTGGTCGCGGGCGAGCCGCCGAAGCCGCGTCGCGTACGGGTCGGCACCGTCACGGCCTGGCGAGAACGGCGGGCGCGGCGGCAGTTCGGACACGGGGGTGTGGCCCGCTTCCTCGAGGACGGCCATGCCCATCGTCTCCAGCAGCGGCCCGCTGGAGAAGGTGAGGTAGCGCGTCGTGGTGTCGCCGTCGTTGCCGCTGCGGTGCCAGGACCAGGCCGGCAGATGCAGCGAGTCGCCCGGCCCCCAGTCGATGCGCTTGCCGTCGATCTCGGTCCAGCCCCAGCCGGCCGCCACGAACACCATGGCGTCCCACGAGTGCCGGTGCAGCGTCGTCACGGTCCCGGGGTTCAGTTCATGGGCCAGGGCGTCCATCGTGCGGGTCGGCCGGTCACCGTCGGCTCCGACGTAGACGCCCACGCGGCTGCCCCGCGCGGTGGGGTGCATCTCGACGTCCTCGAGGGGGACGACGGTGCGCTGGTTCTTCCGCCACTTGTCGATGAAGGCGGCTCGTCGACGCTTCTGTACGTGGTAGTGAGTGACCTCGGTCGTGGTGTGCGTACTCAAACGTGTCTCCCAACAGGACGAAATACACACGGAGTCGGAGGATCAGGAGGTGGCCGGCTGAGCCGTGGGCACGCTGTACTCGCGTACCGTGCGGCTGCGGGCCGCGCTCGCGCCCGACACGGCGGCCGGCACCAGACCGCCGAGGGTCAGGGCCAGGACCGGGCCGAGGGCGCCGGCGGCCAGGCCCATCACCGAGTCGCCGATCGCCGGGCCGCCGCGCGAACACATCTGGTAGATGGCGGAGACCCGGCCGCGCAGCTCGTCGGGCGTCTCCACCTGGACAGCGGCATGCCGGACGGTGGTCGCGACCGCGTCCGCGGCCCCCAGGGCGAGGGCCATGGCGATCGCCACCGGGAAGGTGCGCGACTGGGCCAGGCCCACGACGGCCAGACCGTACGCAGCCGTGCCCCAGAGCACGATCCGGCCGGCGCGCGCCGTGCGCACCAGCCGGAACACCCAGACCGAGCCGATCAGCGCGCCGGCCGAGGGGGCCGCGGACAGCAGCCCGTAGCCGGTGGCGCCCACGTGCAGGACGTCCGCGGCGAAGGCGGGCAGCAGCACCCGGTAGGCGCCGAACACCGTGGCGGTCATGTCCAGGCCCATCAACTGCCAGACCACGGGCCGGTCGGCCACATACCGTACGCCCTCACGCAGGCTCCCCAGCAGCGACCGCCGCTCGCCGCCACCCGCCAGCGCAGGTACCCGCAGCAGGGCGAGGACGACGACGAGCACCGCGTAGGTGACCGCGTCGAAGACATACACCGCCCCCGGGCCGCCGATGGCGATCAGCACGCCCGCGAACGCGGGGCCCACCAGGATGGCCAGTTCCCGAGACGGGTTGAGCAGCGCGAACGCCTCGACGAGCCGTTCGCGCGGCACCATCGCGGGGATCAGGGCCTGCCGGGCGGGCTGGTCGAATGTCGCGGCCGCCGTCGCCAGCAGCGACGTGACCACGACCGACCACACCGTGGCTGCGCCCGCCAGGGTGACCGCGGCGAGCCCCGCCGACACCAGCAGCGCGACGCCCTGAGTGACCTGCAACAGGCGGCGGCGGTCCAGCCGGTCGGCGTAGATCCCGCCGACCGGCGACAGCACCAGCAGGGCCACCGCCTGGGCGAGGCCGACGAGTCCCACCTGAGCGGTCGAGCCGGTGAGTTGGTAGACCTGGTAGAGGTTGGCGGCGACGGCGCCCCTGGTCCCGATCTGGGAGAGGACGACGCCGCCCCAGTAGAGGTCGAAGTCCCGGTTGCGCAGTACCTGGGGTATCGCCATCGGTCAGTCGACCGGGACGAGGGTCACCTTGTCCGGGGCGACCGAGAAGTGCACTTCGGTGCCCGGCGGGATCGACAGGTTGGGGTTGGACCGGTTGCGGATCTCCAGGTCGCCGACGCCCACGATGTGGTCGACGACGTCGCCCATGAAGGCGCGGGTGAGGACCGTGCCCGACCACTCGTTGGGCACGTCACCCCGCCGCTCGCGGGACAGATCGATGCACTCGGGCCGGATCGAGATGAGCACCGTGTCACCGACCGCGGGCGGCGCCTCCACCCCGCGGGCCACGAGGCGGCCCTGTGCCGCGTCCACCTGCACCTCGCCGCCCGAGACCGAGACGACCTTCGCCTCGACGAAGTTGGAGGTGCCGATGAACTCGGCGACGAATCGCGTGGCCGGCTTGGTGTAGATCTCGCGGGGCTTTCCGATCTGCTCGATGCGCCCCTGGTTCATCACCGCGATACGGTTCGACATCACCAGCGCCTCGGACTGGTCGTGCGTCACGTAGATCGCGGTGAGGTTCAACTCCCGCTGCAGGCGCTTGAGCTCGAAACGCATGCTCTCGCGCAGCTTGGCGTCCAGATTGGACAGCGGTTCGTCCAGCAGCATCAGCTCGGGCCTGGTCACCAGGGCGCGGGCCAGAGCCAGGCGCTGCTGCTGGCCGCCGGAGAGCTTGGTGGCGGCCCGGGAGGCGTAGGCACCGAGCTCCGTGACCTCGAGGACCTGCCCGACGCGCTCCTCGATCTCCTTGCGGCCGGGGCGCTTGGTGCGGGGCATCACCTCCAGCGGGAACGACGCGTTCTTGAAGACCGACATGTGCGGCCAGATGGCGTACGACTGGAAGACCATGCCGAGCCCGCGCTGGTTGGCGCGCATGTTGACGCCGTTTTGGGAGTCGAACAGCACGCGTCCGCCCAGTGTCACCCGGCCCTCCGTCGGGCGCTCCAGGCCCGCCACGGAGCGCAGAGTGGTGGTCTTTCCACAGCCGGAGGGGCCGAGCAGCGTGAACAGCTCGCCGTCGTGCACCTCGAAATCGACCCCGCCGACGGCGAACACACGCGTGCCCGCGTCGGACCGACGCCTGGAGGCACGCCCGGCCGTGTCGTCGTAACTCTTCTTGAGGGATTCGACCGTCAACATCGCTGAAGGTCCCTTCGATCAGTTCGCGGAGTCGCTCTGCAGCCCGAAACGGGCACCCAGGCGGTAGGCAACGGAGACGAGGACGACGAGCAGAACGACCATGCAGACGCCCAGGGCGGCCAAGGTGGTGAACTGGCCGTTCTCGAACTGCTCCCAGATCAGCACCGACAGCACCTCTTTGCCGGGGCTGTACAGAAGGATGGTGCTGGACAGTTCGCGGAAGGAGACGACCAGGATGTAGACCCAGCCGGCCAGGATGCCGCCGCTCATCAGCGGCAACAGCACGCGGCGGAAGGTCTGGAACCACGAGGCGCCGGACACCGCGGCCGACTCCTCGAGCTCGGGTGACATCTGCGCCATCGCGGACGAGGAGTAGCGCATGCCGTACGGCAGGTAACGCGTGCAGTACGACACCAGAAGGATGAGCAGCGTGCCGTAGATCGGCAGCGACATCCGCAGATAGACGAACGACAGCGCGAGACCGAGGACGAGTCCGGGGATCACGATGGGGGTGAAGGCCAGCAGGTCGAGCAGCCGTCGCCCCGGGGCCCTGGTACGCAATACCACCCAGGCGACGATCGCGGTGAGGATCATCACCGCAGTCGCGGCGCCCACTCCCACGATGAGCGAGTTCTTGAGCGCCGTGAACGCCAGCGGCATGTCGAAGACGGCACGGTAGTTGTCGAAGCTCATCTGGCTGAGGGTCTTGCGGGTCGGTGCGGCGTAGTACTTGAGCAGCGAGGCGTAGACGAGGACGGCGACCGGCAGGACCACCGTGAGCAGGAAGTAGAGGATCACTCCGGCTCCGACGTACGGCCGCGCCCGGCCCAGCTCGACCGGGCGCGGCCGGAACGCCTTGCCCGTCACCGTCTGGAAGTTGCGCGAGGAGCGCTGGAGCCAGCTGGAGACCAGCACTCCGACCGCCGCGATCACCAGCAGTCCGATGGCGTAGGCGCCTGCGGCACCGTAGTCGATGGGGTAGGCCCGCAGGACGAAGTAGATCCGGCTCGTGAACACGTAGATGCCGTTCTGCAGTCCGAGCAGTCCCGGCACCTCGAAACTCTCCAGGGATTGCACGAACATCAGCAGTGCCGCGGAGATCATCGCGGGCCGCAGCAGGGGAACCGTGACTCGCCGCAGGACCGTGAACCGGTTCGCCCCCGACATGGCGGCCGACTCTTCGAGCGAGGGATCCATCGCCCGGAAGGCGGCCACCATCAGCAGGAACGCCACCGGCGCGAGGTGTAGCCCCTGCACCCAGATCATGCCCCAGACGCTGTAGATGTTGATGGGGGAGGAGTCGAAGAGGGGTTTGAAGACCAGGGAGTTGAGAAGCCCGCTCGACGGATCACCGAGGAAGATCCACGAGGTCGCGTACAGGATGCCGGGCACGATGAGCGGCACGAGCGACGCCGCGAAGAAGAGTCCCTTGAAGGGGGTGTCCGTCCGTACCTGCACATACGCCAGGGCCGTGCCGAGGATGAGCGCGAGCGCGGCCGAACCCAGCGCGAACCAGAGCGAGTTGAGCATCATCTCGGCGGACTGCGAGTTGCCGCCGTAGGCCCGAGCGAACGCGTTGAAGGAGAGACCGCTGCCGTCGGCGCTGAGGAAGGTGTCGTGGACCAGGTAGCCCAGGGGCACGATCGCCAGGTATCCGACCACGACGACCGCGCCGCCGACCAGCAGGCCCTGAAGGGACAGCGGGCGCCGCAGCATGCGCAGAAGTCGGTCCGCCCGGCGGCCCTCCGCGGGCTGCGGCGCGGGTCCGGGCCGGGCTTCGGGATCGTCGTCCCGAGCGGTCGTAGACGTGGGTGCGAGGGTCATCGATGGTCAGCTCCCCGTCGTGGCGGCGCCGCGCAGCAGCGCGTCGTACTTCTTGTCCCAGGAGCCGTCGTCCTTGCTGAGGCCCTTGACGTCGAAGGGGACGAGAGTGAGGCCGGTGAGGCTCTTGTCCCCGGGGACCTTCGTCGACGGCGTGAGCCCGAGCTTGACGAGTTCCTTCTGGCCGTCGGTCAGCAGCCAGTTGTAGAAGAGCCAGGCGCCGGCCGGATGTTTTGCGTTCTTGATCATGCCGACACCGTTGGGCCGGGCGAAGGCGGGTATCTTCGACACCCCACCCTGGGGCAGGTGGGTGACGGGGGCGCCCTTTTCGGCGGCGCGGTCCGTGATGTAGGTGTAGTTCATCGCCTCCATCGGCGACTGGCCGGCGGAGAGGAACTGCATCATCGTCGTGTGGCCTTTGGACACCTTGGAGTTGGCGACGATGCCCTTCCACAGCGCGTCCACCTGCGTCTGCGACTTGCCGTGATCCAGCCAGTACTCGGTGACGTTCTCGAACCAGTCGCTGTCGCTGACCTCGAGGGTGAGCTTGCCCTTGTACTTGGGCAAGGCGAGATCCTCCCAGCTGTGCGGCTCGTCGGCGGGCTTGATCAGGTCGGTGTTCCACGCGGGCTGGAAGACGTTGAGCCGGCTCGCCGTCCAGTGCGTGAACTTGCCGGCCGACTCCACCTTGTCGAGCGCGGAGCCGTTGAAGTCCGCCAGGAGGTTGTTGTCGGACAGGGCCGTCATCTCCAGGAAGTTGGTCTCCACCGCGTCGGCGCCGGCCTTGCCGGCCTGCGCCTCCTGCAGGGCCCGCTGCAGGACAGTCTCGGAGTTGCCGCGGAAGACACTGACGTGGATGCCGTACTGCTTCTCGAAGGCCTGCGCGATCGGGGTCGCGATGTCCGCGGTCATCGAGGTGTACACGGAGAGAGTTCTGCCCTCCTTCTGGGCGAGTTCCTTGGCTTTGGCGACCTGTTGGTCCTTGGGGAGGGCGGCGATCTGCGCGTAGGTGCCGTCGGCCTTGGCGTTGGACGCCGTGGTGACGGCGCTGCCGCATCCGGTGGTGACGGCCGCGACCAATAGTCCGGCCAGGGCGAGGGTGGTGGTACGGGTCCTCATGCGGTGCTCTCCTGGAGAAGGGCGTGAAGGGGGAATGCGGTCAGCCCGCCGTGGGGACGCCGCGCAGCAGCGCGTCGTAGGCGGTGTTCCACTTCTTGGTGTCGGTCTCGGCGGTCTTCGACAGGCTGTAGGTGGTGGTGCCGGCCGGGATCGGGTCCTTGTAGCCGGGCACGCTCTTGGCCGCCGGGATCCGCAGCGACTCGGCGATGATCTTCTGGCCCCCGGTGAGCACCCAGTCGGTCCACAGCAGTGCCGCGGCCGGGTGACGTGGGCGGGCCATCAGCGCCACGCCGTTGGGGCGGAGGATCACCGGCTCGACGGCGGGCCGCCAGGTCACGGGCGCGCCCTTCTTGGCCGCCTTGTCGACGGTATGGCTGTAGACCGAGAGGGCCACGGCGAACTGGCCGGCACTGAGCAATTCACCCTGCACAGTGTGGCCCTTGACGACCTTGACGTTCGCGGCGATCTTCGTGAACAGGGCGTCCACGGCGGAGGCGCTCATGCCCTTCTCCTCGGTCAGGTACGTGTGCATCGACGCGTACCAGTCCCAGTCGCCGACCTCGACGGAGAGCTTGCCCTTCCACTTCGGGTCGGCGAAGTCGGCGAAGTCCGTCGGTTCCTGGCCCGCCTTGACCTTGTCGGTGTTCCAGCCGACGACGAAGGCGTTGAAACGTTCGGCCGTCCATCCGCCGAGGTTCTTCGCGGTGTCCTTGAGACCCGCTTCCGCAGGTCCCTTGTAGGCGTGGAGCAGGTGCTGGCCGTCCAGGGCCCGCAGTTCGAGGTCGTTGGTGTCCATGACGTCGTTCTGCGGCTTGTTCGCCTGGTTCTCCTGCAGCGCACGCTGCAGAACTGTCTCGGAGTTGGCCCGGAAGGCGTGGACCTTGATTCCGGGGTACGCCTTCTGGAACCCGTCGACGAGGTCCTGGATGTCGGTGTTGGAGGTGTACAGGTCCAGTACGCCGCCCTCGCTCTTGGCGTCGGCGAGCAGCTTGTCCGTGCGCTCCTTGCCGGTGAGGGACTCGTACGCGGCGTAGGGGTTTTTGTCGGGGGCGGCGCCGGCGGTTCCCGTCGTCGGCGAGGCGCCGCAGCCGGTGAGGAGGAGGCCGCCGACCAGAAGGCCGACGGGGAGAGCACCTTGACGCATCGCACACTCCTTGGACGAGGCGGATGGCTCGAGGGCGGACGGGAAGGGCACAGAGTGTGGGGGAGCGGTGCGGTCGCGACGACGGCGGGGTGGTGAGTCGTCGGCGGGGCGGCATGCGGCTGCGGTTCGCGTCCGTCCGAGTGCCGGGTCCCTGCATAAAACAGCAGGCTCGGTCTTATGGTCTAACCATCGGACAAGAGTTTTACTCTATTGTTACGGCCCGGGGACGAGGGGTTCACACCCGTGGGCCCTGTGTCAGGTGGAGGCGGGATGTCGGCCGGGATCCCGCCCGAAGACGAGCGACTTGATCGTGACCGGCACCGTGCGGGACGGGAAGCGCACCCGTCCGATGTCGACGTAGTCGAAGTCCCGCAGACTCAGCCCGTCGATGACGAGCAGATCGGCGGTGACCTCCAGTTCGTCGCGCAGCAGCCTGCCGAGGGTGAGTGCCACGTCGCCGTCGAGCACGATGTACAACGGTCTTCCCTGCGCGAGCCGTTCGTCGAGCGCGTCCCGGATGCCCCGCGCGAAGGGCAGCAGCCGCTCATAGTTCGGCGGCCCGCTCCACGTCAGGGCGAGGGCGATGTCCGCACCCGTCTGCGCCACGTCGAGGGCGACCAGATGCCGTCGGATCGCCGACTCCACCGCACCGGCGTCGAGCCTCTCGCCGAGCTCGTACGACGGCCTGAGCACCTGCAGATTGCGGCGCGGCAGCAATGCGTCGGGGTCGGAGACGAACCCGGTGTTGCCGCTCAGCTGGACGCTGTACTCCGATGCGCCCACCGCCGTCGCGCGGATGCACTCGCCCGGCGGAAGCAAGGGATACGACAGCGCACCGTCGTCCAGCCGCCGGCGCAGCGCGCGTCCCAGTCGGCGACCGAGGTCTCCGAAGTCCGTACGCTCCCTGTCGTAGACGTACTCGGCGACCCCGCCCGAGAACATCACCCCGTCGACGGGCTCGAGTCCGGGCAGCGGCTCCGTGAGGAAGAGCGTCCGGACGTGCTCGGGAGGCGCAGCGGCGGTGACGGCCTGCACCAGTGCGTCCGCCATCACCTCCGCCACCCGGTCCAGTTCGTCGCCCCGGACGGTGTCACCGGGCCTCCAGCCCGTGAACCCGGCTCTCTCGGCGTGCACACGACCGGCCGGATCGAGCCGGACGATACGCCCCGCGGCGTCGACCACCTGGAGTCTGCCGCCGATGTGCACGGCGGCGGTGGCCATGACCCGTCCCCGGTCCAGCACGGCGAGCTTGGTGGTCCCGCCGCCTATGTCGACGTTGAGGATGCGCCGCCCGGTGTCGTACGACGCCTTGGCGGCGCCCGATCCGTAGGCGGCCAGCATGGCCTCCATATGGTGGCCCGCGCTCGCGTTGACCAGCTCGCCCCCGCGCTCGGCGAGGATGGCGGCGATCACCTCCGCGTTGCGCCGCCGCAGCGCCTCGCCGGTGAGGATCACGACACCGGTGTCGATGTCGGCCGGGCCGGCGTCCGCCTCCTTGTACGCCACGTCGATGATCGCGCCGAGGGCTTCGGCGTCGATGTACTCGTCGCTCGCGTAGGGCGTGAGTTCCACCGGGGAGCGGTGGAGGGTCTCCCGCCGCACCACGAGGTACCGGCTCGTCAGGTCCTCGCCGATGCGCCGTAGATGCAGGCGGGAGAAGACGACCTGGGTGCCGGAGGAACCGATGTCGATACCCACGCTGTGCAGGGTGACGTTGTCCTGCTGCCAGATCGGGTTGTCCTCGAGTGCTCCGGCCACGTCGTCGTCGTGCACATGGTCGTGGTCGGGGAGGTACGCCGAATGAACCGTGTGCACCCCGTCGTCATGGTTGTGGTCTTCGGCCTGCCGCACGGTTCCCGCTCCTTAACGGACGTCGACTTCCTGTGTCAGACGGTGGCCGGCTGCTCCGGGCTGGGCGGGAGCGTGGCGAGCTCGGCTTCGTAGACGGCGTTCATCCTGGGCTCCATCCCGTGCTTGGCCAGAGCCTCCCGGAACGTCTCGCGCACATAGGGCGACTCGTCGGCGTAGTCGATCTGGTCGCCGCCGATGCGCCGGCTGATCCAGGCCTTGGGCACGCCCTGCGCATTGCGCACGGATACGACCTCGTGCTTGAAGGCGAGATAGCGGCTCGGTTCGGTGCCGGTGTTGAAGTGCTGGTGGAACCACATGTTCGGCGGGACGATCAGCGTGCCCGGCCCCCACTCGTAGCGGCGCGGCTCCTCGCCCTCCGGCCACATGAGGCTGTAGCCCTCACCGGAGAGGATGATGACGTGAGCGCCGGGCCCGTGCCGGTGCCCCTTCTTGTACGTCGCCGTGGGGAATTGTGAGATGTGACTGTTCATCGACCCCTTGGCCATCGCGAAGCGGATGTGTCCACCGCCCGCGCCCCGCTCCTTCGCCTCGATCAGCGGAAGGTTGACGGCGTCCGCGACGAAGTTGGTGTCGAGGAGCAGGCCCTTCTGTTCGCCCCTGGGGGAGAAATAGTCGGGCTCGCCGTTGAAGCGGTCCCGGAAGTCCCTCGGGGTGTCGAAGACGAAGTCCGGGTCCCCGTAGAGGTTGATGACGGGAGGCAGGTTCGTCGAGGAGACGAAGCGTGCCGCCTTGCGGCCGGAGCCGTTGAAGTGCTGGTGGTGGGCGTTGAGCGGAATGGCGAAGATCGAGCCGGCCTGCCACTCGAAGGTCACTTCGGCGCCGGAGTCGTTCCAGACCTTGGTCGACCCCTGCCCGTCGAGAACCAGGATCATCTCCTCGAACAGCTGCCGCTGCGGGGCGAGCGCGCCGCCGGCCGGGATCTCGCAGACGTAGCAGTCGTTGGAGGTGCGGGTGGCCTCGTGGTTGATGAAGACGCCCCGGCCGCCGCGCCGTTCCCATGGCTTCAGCTCGACGGTGCGCAGATCGGGGATGTAGTGGGCCGCGATGATGTCGAGCCCTTCGGCGGCGACCCAGCGGGTGTAGGGGGATTCCTTCTCCGTGGCGAACTTCGCCGCCAGGGAGTCGTTGACGAGCGCATCCTTGGCCATTCGGCGGCCCTTCCTGGTCGGCTCTTGCGACATGACGTGCGCTGACAGGGAAATAAGGGGTGTGGATTGGTAGAACCATAAGTCCACTACTGGAGGGCGTCAACGAGTCGCGCGCGATGATCGGAATCCCTCTGCGGCCACTTCCGCGGCCGCCGCCGCGGCGGCCGGGGGGTCCAGGTAGCGGCCGCCCCGTACGAGCGGTGCCAGGTCCTCGCCGAGGTCGTACCGCAGGGGCATGGCCGTGGGGATGTTGAGGCCCGGCACCTCCTGACGGCTCATCCGGTCCAGGTGGGCGACGAGGGCCCGCAGCGAGTTGCTGTGCGCGACGACCAACGTGGTGCGGCCCGCACGCAGATCCGGTACGACGGCCTCGTGCCAGTACGGCAGCAGCCGGGCCGTGACGTCGGCGAGCGACTCGGTTCGCGGCAGAAGGGTGCGGGGTGCGTACGCATACCGCGGGTCGTCGGACACGTCGCCCGGGGCGCCTTCGGCGACCGGCGGCGGGGCGGCGTCGTACGAGCGGCGCCAGAGCCGGAAGCGCTCCTCGCCGAACTCCTTCAGGACGTCGCTCTTCTCCCGGCCCTGCAGGGCCCCGTAATGGCGCTCGTTGAGCCGCCAGTGCGCGGCGATCCGCTTCCCCCGTACTCCGGCGCTCCGGGCGACCAGGTCCGCGGTGCGCGTCGCCCGCGTCAGGGCCGAGCTGTGCACCGCGTCGGGCACGAGGCCTGCTTCACGCAACAACTCGCCACATCGCATGGCCTGTTGTTCTCCGCGTGCGGTCAGGCCGACATCGGTCCAGCCCGTGAACAGGTGCCTGGCGTTCCATGCGCTCTCGCCGTGGCGAAGCAGGATCAGTGTCCCCATGTCGCCGATTGTGATCCCTCGTCCTGTGTCTTGTTCCATCTTTGAGCATTCTGGTCTAATGGACAGACCACCGACGGAGTGCGGCCCCCGCGGCATGCCCGTTCGCAGTGGATTCCGCCGATCGCGAGAGGAAACAGGGACCTTGCCCAAGGTGATCTTCGTCGGCAGCGACGGTCCCGAGTACACCGTCGATGCGACGGTCGGGGACTCGGTCATGGCGGCCGCGGTGAAGAACGGCGTTCCCGGGATCGTCGCCGAATGCGGCGGCAACCAGTCCTGCGCCACCTGCCATGTGTGGGTGCGCGAGGAGTTCGCGCCGCTGGTCGGACCGCCCGGCGACATGGAGGACGATCTGCTCGACCTGGCCGTCGCCGAGCGCCGGGACACCAGCCGCCTGTCGTGCCAGATCCGTCTCACCCGGGAACTCGACGGGATCATCGTCGACATCCCCCCGGAACAGGCCTGAGCGCCGGGCAGCCGACGCACCGTTCCGCACCGAGCTCAGCACCGATGTCCACGACCCGCCGGCGGGTCAGTACCTGAAAGGGATATGGCCGTGCTCAGAAAAGACATCAACGAGCTGCTCACCCAGACCGGACCCGGGACGCCGATGGGCGAACTGTTCCGACAGTACTGGATCCCCGCGCTGCTCGCGGAGGAACTCCCGGAGAACGACTGCCCGCCGGTACGCGTCAAACTCCTGTCCGAGCGCATGGTGGCCTTCCGTGACAGCGAGGGGCGCTACGGCCTCGTCGACGAGTTCTGCGCCCACCGCGGTGCCTCGCTGTGGTTCGGCCGGAACGAGGGATCCGGACTGCGCTGCCCGTACCACGGCTGGAAGTACGACGTGACCGGACAGTGCATCGAGGTCCCCTCGGAGGCCGACAACAGCAGCTTCTGCCAGAACGTCCAGCTGACGTCGTACCCCCTGGTGAAGATAGGTGACGTCCTGTGGACCCACATGGGAGACGCGGCCACCCGGCCCCCACTCCCGGAGTTCGAATGGGTCCACGTTCCGGGCGAGCAGACCTACACCTCCAAGCGCTGGCAGCAGTGCAACTGGCTGCAGGCCTTCGAGGGCGGCATCGACTCCAGCCACGTCACCTTCCTGCACTCCGGCGGGCTGAAGACCGACCCCCTGTTCAGGGGCGCCAAGGGCAACGAGTACAACATGAAGGACACCAAGCCCTTCTTCGAGGTCGCCGACAGTGACGGCGGGCTGTTCGTCGGCGCCCGGCGCAACGCCGAAGAGGGGGAGTACTACTGGCGGATCACGCCCTGGGTCATGCCCGCCTTCACGATGGTTCCGCCGCGCGGCGACCACCCGGTGCACGGCCACTTCTGGGTGCCGATCGACGACGAGAACTGCTGGACGTACTCCTTCGACTACCACCCGGTGCGTGCCCTCACCGAGACCGAGCGGCAGGCCATGATCGACGGCCACGGCGTCCACAGCAAGAACATCCCCGGCACCTACCGGCCCACGGCCAACATGGACAACGACTATCTGATCGACCGCGAGGCGCAGAAGCGCGGCGAGACCTATTCCGGCGTGGCGGGCATCGCCATGCAGGACGCCTCCCTCCAGGAGAGCATGGGGCCCATCGTCGACCGTTCCAAGGAGCGACTCGTTCCCGCCGACAGCGGGATCATCAAGGCCCGTCAGAAGCTGCGCAAGGCCGCCATCGCGCTGCGGGACGAGGGCGTCACGCCGCCCGGTGTGGATCCGGCGCACCAGAGGGTGCGGTCGGCGGCGGTGGTACTGCCGCAGGCCGAGTCCTTCCTGGACTCCTGCCGCGACGCGGTGAAGGTGACCCCCGGCGTCGCTCAGTCCTCGGTGTGACATGACGACGGCGCCTATGTATCTGAGCGAGAGCGCCCGTGCGGCCTCGGCGAGCGAGTCCCGGTTCCGTATCGACGTACCCATCGCCCCGGCCCGGTCCGCCCGGGTCGTGGCGCTGGACGAGCGGGCGGCGTCGGTGGTGCGCCGCCTCGCCGAGCGGTCCTGGGCCCATGCCCGCTTCTACACCAGCCACGAGGTCAGGGACGGCGACGGCCTGCTGCACGAGCTGGACGGTGCGGCCGTCCCGCTCGACGAGGTCCTCGCCGGCACCGACGTGGTCGTCGTCCTCGCCACGGAGGACCGCGGCCGGGCCGCGGCGGCCGCGATCGGCCGGATCTGCGGTCGTCGGGGTATCACCACGGCGGGCGTGATCCTGGGCGACGGTTTCGAGGCCGACGACGCCGTCGCCGCTCTGCGGCCCTATGCCCGCGTGCTGTTGCTGTCCGCCGACGAGGGCGACGCCTTCGAACTGCTCGTGGCCCTCAGGGTCTAGGAGGACCCGTATGCTCGAGAAGGTCACCCTGCGCGGATTGCAGCGTATGAAGGACGAGCAGCGCAAGATCGTCGGTGTCGTGGCCTGGGACTACCAGATCGCGCGCATTGTCGACCGGGCCGGCGTCGACCTGGTCTCCGTCGGCGACACGGTCGGCGTGAACCTGTGGGGGCAGAACAACCCCTTCGAGGTGACGATGGACCAGATGATCAACGTCGCCCAGGCGGTGCGGCGGGGCGTGCGGAGGGCCCTGGTGAGCGCCGACTTCCCCTTCGGGCCGTTGCAGGAGGGAACGGACAGCGCTGTCAGGGCGGCCATCCGGTTCGTCAAGGAGGCCGGGGTCGACATGGTCAAGCTGGACGCCGCCTCCGACTTCCCCGACGCCGTCACCGCGATCTCCCGCGCGGGCATCCCTGTGTTCGCCCAGTTCGGGATCACCCCGCAGACGGCCCTGCGATACGGCGTGGAGTACAGCGCGGTGCCCTCCAGCGCCGACCAGGTGCCGGTGGAGATGAAGGACGCCCTGGTGGCGGAGGCCAAACGGCTGGAGGAAGCGGGCGCCGCCCTGCTGAATTTCACCAACTCCGGTCCGGTGGTGGGGCCGGCCGTGGCCGAAGCCGTCTCCGTCCCGGTGCTCGGCGGCTTCGGCGGCGGTCCCTGGCTCGACGGGCGGATGCGCATGGCCCATGCGGCCATCGGTTACGCCGCGTCGTCCCTTGACGATCCGCCGGACACCTACGCCAACGTCGCCCGGATCACGCTCGACGCGATCACGGCCTACGCCGCGGATGTGCGAGCGGCACGCCAGGTCGCCGGCGGTGTGCCCGTCCCGCCGGCGACCTGACAACCGGCCGGCCCGACAGCCGGCCGACATCACGCGAAAGGAGTGAACGACCATGCCCACCGCCGTCATCGACGGAATCCCGACACGCTACGAGGTCACAGGTTCGGGACCCCCTCTGCTGATGTTCTCTCCCGGAGGATTCGACTCCAGTCTGGAAGGCTGGCGGACGGTGGGCGTCTACCGGCGCCTGCGCCTGCTCGACCATCTCGGCGAGGCGTACACCTGCGTGACCTTCGACCGGCGCGAGTCCGGCGGGTCGGGGGGACGGCTGGAGCGGATCTCCTGGGCCGACTACGTCCGCCAGGGCGCCGGCCTCCTCGACCACCTCGGGATCGAACGGGCCCACCTGATGGGAGGGTGTGTCGGCTGCTCCACCGTCGCGGCGTTCGCGGTCGCCCGCCCGGAGCGGGTGCTGAGCATGGTGCTGTACTCGCCGGCGGGTGGAGTGAAGTACCGGATGAAGCAGCACGACCGGTTCCGGCACCATGTGGTGTACGCCGACGAGCACGGACTGGAGCAGGTGGTGTCCCTCGCGCGTGGCTCGGACGCCGGCTTCACGAACGATCCCCGGGTCGGTCCCTGGGCCCAGGTGATCCGTACCGACGCCGAGTTCGCCGACGCCTACGCACGGACCGATCCCGACCGTTACCGGGCGACAGTGACCGGCATGGCGCGGCTGCTGTTCGACCGGGACACGGTGCCGGGTCCCGAGCCGGAGGATCTCCTGCGGCTGGACATACCGGCGTTGATCGTCCCCGGCCAGGACACCTCGCACGCGCCGTCGGCAGCGCGGTACCTGCAGGAGTGCCTGCCCGACAACGAGTACTGGGACGCACCGGTGGCCGAGCAGACGCACGAGTCGGCGCCGGCACGGGTACTCGAGTTCCTGGCCGGAGTACGGAATTGACGTGCTCCGTGGCCTAAGGTCCACGGATTCCCGCGTCGTGCACGGAGGGCGAAGGGGACCGGCCGTGAGGGGAGGCGCGGCCGGGCCCCTGGCTCAGGTCCGCGCCGATTCCCGTTCCAGCGCGGCGATCTGTTCGAGCCGCCGGGCGTGCACCCCGCCCTTGAAGGGCGTCGTCAGCCAGGTCCCGACGATCTCCTCGGCGCCCTCCGGCGTCAGGATCTTCGCGGCGAGGACAAGGACGTTTGAGTCGTTGTTGCCACGGGAGATGCGGGTGCTCCACAGGTCGTGGCACAGCCCCGCCCGAATCCCCCGGATCTTGTTGCAGGCGACGGTCTCTCCGAGCCCGCTTCCGCCGAGGACGATCCCGCGCTCGGCGCGGCCTTCGGTCACCTGCCGGCACACGTCCGCGCACAGCGGCGGGTAGTCGAGCGTCTCCTCACTGTTGCTGCCGCGGTCGTCGACGGTGTGCCCGTGTGCGGTCAGCCAGGCGGTGAGCCGGACTTTGAGGGCGTAACCGTTGTGGTCGGCGGCGATGGCGATGCGCATACGGGTTCCTTCGGCTGACGGTGAGGGTGCGGTCAGGCGATCAGCGTGCGCGTGCCCTCGGCGAACAACTCCTCCAGCGGAAGGGGCCGTTCGAGGATGCGCTGGTCCACGGCGTGACGCATGAGCTCTTCCAGTACGGAGCGGTTCGGCTCTACGCCGTACGGCAGCGGATCCGTGCCGGTCACGTCAAGGACCCTCCGGTACATGAGGTCCGTGACGGTGGGGGAGCCGATGCCTCCGCTGCGCAGCCGGTCCACGTAGAGCTGCTTGGCCCGGGCGAAGGCGTCGAAGACCAGTGCGCCCAACTCGGGCTGCTCCTCGAGCAGTTCGTCACGGATGACGATCAGGTGGTTGATCGGGTACAGGGCGCGTTCGCGCAGGGCGGTGAAGCCCGCCTCTTCGGGCTCCGGGATCAGTGGAGCGAGGGCCGAGGACGCCGGCCTGGGTCCGATCACTGCAGCCAGGTCGCCGCCGAGCAGCATGTCCTCCAGGGATCCACCGTGGTCCATGGGAACGACGTTGGCCGGCGGTCGGTACGCCGCGACGTGCTCGTCGCCCGACAGCACCCAGGTGACCTTGTCGAGGTCGACGCCGTACTCCTCCTGGAGGACGGCGCGCGCCCAGACGCCGGTGGTCACCGTGTAGCCGCGGCTGACGCCGACCCTGCGGCCCTCGAGGTCCTTGGGGCCGCGCACATCCGACGCAGGGTCATGGAAGATCGCCCCGTGGTGGAAGCCGCGCACCAGAAAGGCGGGCACGGCGGTGAACCGTGCCCCGTGCGCCTTGGCGACCAGATACGTGGTCAGTGCCATCTCGCTGACGTCGAACTCCAACCCGCGCACCATGCGCCGGAAGGCATGGACGAGAACGGGGACTTCCTCGAACTCGAAGCGGAAGCTGCGGGGCGTGACCTCCCCCGTCTTGAGCGCCTCGTTGTTGCCCTGCGTGCGGGTCACGGTCCTGAGTTGAGGTACGGCCATGACTCGAAAAGGTAGCATGGTTAGTCCATAAGTCCATAGACTGTCATCCTGGCGGGACATCCCCGAACGTGAGGAGACGACGTCATGGCGGAACAGGTGCTGGCGGCGGTCAGAACGGCGTCCGGCCGGACCGAACTGCAGGAGTTCCCGATGCCGGACATACCCGATGACGGAGCCCTGCTGAAGGTCGAAGTGGCCGGCATCTGCGGCACCGACGTGAAGATGTACGCAAAGCCGCCGTTCACCGACCCCGTGATCATGGGGCACGAGAACGTCGGCGTCATCGCGAAGGCCGGCCGCACCTTCGCCGAGCGCAAGGGCCTGGCCGAGGGAGACCGGGTGTTCGTCGAGCACTACGTCGGCTGCTACCGCTGCGAGTGGTGCCATCTGGGCGAGTACCGCCACTGCGAGGCCACCGACTGGCGTACCAACCCCGACGCCCGCCGGTACGGCTACACATCGGCGAACCACCCGTACCACCTGTGGGGCGGCTTCGCCCAGTACCTCTATCTGCCGTGGAACTCGGTCATCCATCGCGTGCCCGACGGAGTGTCGGCCGAACTCGCAGGTCTCGTCACGCCGTTGTCGAACGGCATCCAGTGGGCGCTGGTCACCGCGGGCGTCGGCTACGCCTCCACCGTCCTCATCCAGGGCCCCGGACAGCAGGGCCTGTCCCAGGTCGTCGCCTGCAAGCAGGCCGGCGCCTCCCTCATCATCGTCACCGGCACCACCCGGGACGCGGCGCGCCTGTCCCTCGCACGGGAGCTGGGCGCCGACCACGTCGTCGACGTCGCCCAGGAGGACGCCCTCGCCCGCGTCCTGAACATCACCGGCGGCCGCGGCGTGGACGTCGTCCTGGACTGCACCGCAGGCGCGGGCACCGCACCGGTGCTGCTCGGCATCGACGCGCTCAAGCGACGTGAGGGCAGGATGGTGGTCCAGGGCGAACTGGCCGCGTTCCCCGACTTCCCCCTGAAGAAGCTGACGGAGAAGTCGATCGCCCTCAAGAGCGCTCGCGGCCACAGCTACCGCTCCTGCGAACTCGCCCTGGAACAGCTCGCATCGGGTCGCTTCCCCCTGGAGAAACTGAGTACCCACAGCTTCCCCCTCACCGAGGTCGACCGTGCCATCCGCACGGTCGGCGGCGAGAGCGGCGAGGACGCAGTGCACGTCTCGCTCCTGCCCTGGGCGGCGGTATGAGCATCGTCGTCCGCCATCCGCACCGCGCCGACCGGGCCACAGTCGACGCCTTGGCCGCGTTCGGTGTGGCCACCGTCCACGAGGCCCAGCACCGCACCGGGCTCCTCGACCCCGCGCTGCGTCCCGTGTGGCCGGGCGCGCACATCGCGGGCACCGCCGTGACCGTGAGCGTGCCACCCGGCGACAACTGGATGATCCATGTCGCGGTGGAACAGTGCCGGGACGGCGACATCCTCGTGGTCTCCCCGACCTCGCCCTCCCAAGCCGGCTACTTCGGTGACCTGCTGGCCACCGCGGTCGCCGCGCGAGGCGTGCGCGGAGTGGTCATCGACGCCGGATGCCGCGATGTGGCGGAGCTGCAGCGGATGGGATTCCCCGTCTGGGCGCGGCACATCAGCGCGTTCGGCACGGTCAAGGAGACCCTCGGCGACGTCAACACCCCGATCGTCTGCGCCGGACAGCGCATCGAGCCGGGTGACGCCGTCGTCGCCGACGACGACGGCGTGGTGGTCGTACCGCGGAACGTCGCTCGGGCCGTGCTCGACGGCTGCCGGGCGCGGGAGGAGAAGGAGGCCGCCAGCCGCAAACGTTATGCGAACGGCGAGCTGAGCCTCGACGTCAACGCGATGCGCGAGCGCTTGGCGCACAAGGGCCTGACCTACGTCGACCGGGAGCCCACGGATGATCATTGATGTACACGGCCACTACACCACGGCACCCCGGCCTCACCAGGCGTTCAGGGACGCGCAGTTGGCCCGTCTGGCCGATTCGTCGCTGCCGCCCCCGGAGCCCGCCGTGATCAGCGACGACGCGATCCGCGAGAGCGTCGAGAACAACCAACTGAAACTGTTGCGGGAACGCGGCGGGGACCTGATGCTCTTCTCGCCGAAGGCATCCGGAATGGAACACCACGTCCCGGACGAGGCGACTGCGCGCGTGTGGGCACGCATGAACAACGACCTCGTCCACCGGGCCGTCGAACTGTTTCCGCGAAACTTCGCCGCCGTGTGTCAGCTGCCGCAGACACCAGGTGGCGCCCTCGACGACGCCATCGCCGAACTGCGCCGCTGCGTGGAGGACCTCGGCTTCGTCGGCTGCAACCTCAACCCGGATCCGTCCGGCGGCCACTGGACCTCGCCACCGCTCACCGACGCGTACTGGTACCCCTTGTACGAGGCGATGGTCGAGCTGGACGTCCCCGCGATGATCCACGTCTCGGCGTCCTGCAACCCCAACTTCCATGCCCTGGGCGCCCATTACCTCAACGCCGACACCTCGGCGTTCATGCAGTTCGTCGAGGGTGACCTGTTCGCCCGCTTCCCCGCGCTGCGGTTCGTGATCCCGCACGGCGGCGGTGCCGTGCCCTACCACTGGGGGCGCTACCGAGGCCTGGCCGTGCGCCTGGGCCGGCCGGACCCCGCCGACCACCTGATGGGCAACGTCTTCTTCGACACCTGTGTCTACCACCAGCCCGGCATCGACCTGCTGCACCGGGTGATCGGGGCCGACAACATCCTGTTCGCCTCGGAGATGCTGGGCGCCGTGCGCGGCGCGGACCCCGAGACCGGCATCGCCTGGGACGACACCAAGAGCTACGTCGACCGGGCGGGGCTCAGCGACGAGCAGCGACACAAGGTCTACGAGGCCAACGCACGGCGCGTCTACCCGCGTCTGGACGCACGCCTCATCGCGGAAGGCAGGTGACGACCACCTCATGTCCCGACTGCACCTCACCTTCGCCTGCGGCGACTACGACCGCACGCGCGCCCTGGAGGAGGGCACCGTCCGTCCCGACGGCATTGATCTGACGTATCTGCGGCTGCCTGTCGAGGAGACCTTCTTCCGCATGATGCGGCACCAGGAGTTCGAGGTGGCGGAGTTGTCGCTGTCCTCGTACGTCCTGTCGTTGCGTGCCGCTCCGGCCCCGTTCGTGGCGCTGCCCGTGTACACCTCGCGGATGTTCCGCCACGGCTCGCTCTACTGCCACACCGATGCGGGCATCTCGGCCCCCGAGGACCTGAGGGGCAAACGCATCGGCACACCGGAGTACCAGTTGACCGCCTGTGTGTGGATGCGGGGGATCCTGTCCGACCGGTATGGGGTGCCTTTCGACTCGGTGAGTTATCTGACCGGCGGGCAGGAGACGCCCGGCCGCATCGAGAAGGCGGGTGTGGAACTGCCGGACTCGCTGCGGATCAGCCGCATTCCCGAGGACAGGACACTTGCCGAGATGCTCGCCGAGGGCGAGATCGACGCCCTGTGCACGCCACGGGTCCCGAGCCCGTTCGTCGCCGGGGACCCGCGCGTACGCCGCGTGTTCCCGGACGTCGTCGCGGCCGAGAAGGACTACTACGCGGACACGGGCATCTTCCCGATCATGCATGTGGTGGTGATCAGGCGGGATGTCTACGACCGTCACCCCTGGGTCGCGCAGTCGCTCTACAAGGCCCTGCTGGCTGCCAAGGAGGCGGCGTACCGGAACCTGTACGACACCTCGGCCCTCCGCTTCATGCTGCCTTGGCTCACTCCCCAACTGGAGGACGCCCGGGCTTTGTTGGGCAATGACTATTGGTCCTACGGCCTGGAGAACAACCGCGGGACGCTGACGACGTTCCTGCGCTACCACCACGAGCAGGGGCTCTCCGAGCGGTTGTGGCGCCCGGAGGAGCTGTTCGCCCCCGAGTCGCTCGAGTCCGCGGTCGTCTGACGGCCGTCGTTCGAGCAGAAGAGGCGTGAGGCATGCAGCCGCACGCCTCTTCGCATGGCCTCTCCCCAGGACGGCGGGGACGCGATGCTCAGGAGGAGGGCACCACGGCCCGGTGGGTGGTCAGCAGTGACTTCAGGGGCGTGCCGTGGTCACCGGCGACGCTCGCCGGAACGGTCGCGCCATGGGTGAGGGCCTTGCGGACCGCCATGTAATCGGCAGGGCTGTTCACGGCGTCGATCGCCAGGAGTTCGTCCTGCCGGTAGTACAGGACGGAGAACCGTTCGCTGTCCGGCTCGCCCCGCACCACGTGCTGGTCGTAGCCGCCGGACAAGCCGGCGATCTGCAGTTTGAGGTCGCCCTGGTACGACCAGAACCAGGGCACCGATCTGTCCGGTGCCGGTGTGCCGAGCAGCGATGCGGCCGCGACCGTGGCCTGGGCGACGGCGTTCTGCACGGACTCCAGCCGCACCCGGCCGAGGCCCGTCATGGGGTGCGGCTGCACGGTGCAGTCCCCGGCGGCGACGACGTGGGGATCGCTGGTGCGCGCCCTGCCGTCGACGACGATGCCGCGGTCGCACTCCAGCCCGAGACGTTCGGCGAGTTCGGTGCGCGGGAGCACACCGACGCCGATCAGCACGAGATCGGTCGGCAACTCCGTGCCGTCCGCGAGCCGCACTCCGATGACGCGCCGGCCGTCGCCGTCGAATCCCGCGACCGCCGTGGACAGCAACACCCGTGTGTCGCGCCGGAGATGGGCTCGCCGGTAGAACTCCGAGACGACGGGCGCCACGGCCCGCGAGATCAGCCGATCGGCCGCCTCGACGACGGTGACGTCCTTGCCGAGCCCGCGGGCGACCGCCGCCGCCTCCAGTCCGAGGAAGCCGCCGCCCACGACCACGACCCGGGAGGCAGATGCCAGGCGCAGCCGTAGGTCCGCCGCGTCGTCGCGATCGCGCAGGTAGCGGATTCCGTCGAGGTCGGCTCCGGGTACGGCGAGCTGCCGGGGTCCGGCTCCGACGGTCAGCGCGAGTCGGTCGAAGACGAAGGTGCGTCCGCTCCGGGTCCCCGCCGTTCCGGATCCGGGGCGGCCGGAAGTCGAGAGGGCGACCTCCGTGACACGCTCGCCACGGACGAGGTCGATGCCGGCATCAGCGTAATAGGACGGTGTGCGGAGGGCGAGCGACTCCAGATCCGTCTGTCCGGTCAGGAACTCCTTGGACAGGGGCGGCCGCTGATACGGCGGATGGATCTCCTCACCCACCAGGGTGATCGCCTCGGTGTCCCCCAACTGCCTGAGTGACACGGCAAGTTGGAGTCCGGCCTGGCTGGCGCCGACGATGAGCGTTCCGCCCGTCATTGCGTGGCCCCTCTCGACTCCCATTAATGTCAGACCATTATACCAAGCATGTCGAGGTGACGGGACGCCGCCGGCGAGAGGCCGGTGTCGACCGTTTGCAGCCTGCGACTTCCGAGTCCATATTTGACAGCCTTGTCAAACATGATGATTGCCAAGCGTGGCTGGAGGTTCTCGTGGGGTACTCGAGTTCCGTCGAGGTCGTGGAAGCCAGACGCCGTGCAGTCCGGCGGCGTCCCCCAGGGCAGCCACCTCCTCCCAGGCGGCCCTGTCGGGCAGCATCGGCATGCAGACGGGTTCTCCCTGGTCCAGCCCGCTGAGCGCGGCGCGGACCGGATCGTCCCCGTCGATGAACGACTCGTCAGGGAACATGGACGAGACGGTGCCAGCGGCCTCGAAGAACTCGGTGCGCACGGGGCCGGGCAGCACGACCCGGACACGGATACCACTGTGCGCCACCTCCTGCTGCAAGGCTCGGGAGAAGTGCGGGACGTACGCCTTGGACGCTGCGTAGGCGGCGCCGCCGGGGGGTGCGCGGAAAGCGCCGATCGAGGAAACGTGGACGAGGGATCCGGAGCCGTTCTCGGCGAAGGTGAGACGAGACAGCCATATCGATCGTGGCGGGGATCATTGCCACGTGGTAGTCCGGTACCGGCCGTCCCCTGTCCCCTCTCACCGGCTACATCCATCGCACGGTGGCATTGCGGTGACCAGGACGGGCCCCGCGGGCCCCAAGGAGAAGAGGAGGCGCGCCGAGCGATCAGACGATACAGGCATCAGACGCTCCACCGGCGATGGCAGCGGACTCCGATAAAATGAACACATCCGACAGATGCACGGTGCGGCTCGATGCGATGTGGAGGGCGCCGACATGGCCGAACAGATCACCTATCGGCGGGTCTACGAACAGAGTTCTCGTCGCGACGGCAAGCGGGTTCTCGTCGACCGTATCTGGCCACGGGGCATGCGCAAGGAGGACGCGCATCTGGACGAGTGGCTGCGCGAGGTGGCCCCGTCGAGCGAGCTGCGCCGCTGGTACGGCCACGACCCCAACCGGTTCACCGAGTTCCGCCGACGCTACCTGGCGGAACTGCGCGATGCCGGACACCGCGAGGCGGCCGAGCACCTGCGAGATCTGGCGGCCCACGACAAGCTCACGCTGCTCACCGCTACCAAGGACGTGGACCACAGCCAGGCCGCCGTACTCGCCGAATGGCTTGGCCGGAAGCGGTGACGCGAAACGGTCCGGAGGACTTTCAAGCGGCTGTCGTCGTCGGCGCGTAGCCTTGCCAGGACCCGGCCGATCGCGTTGCGTTCGGCCTCGTCGTAGTGCTCGCCGCGCAGGTTCGGTGATTCACCAGCTCGTCGTAGCGCTCCCGGGTCACACTGCCCATCATCGCGGGCATCCGGACACTCCTGCGCACCCCGGGTGCGGCACCCCGTCCATGCCGTCAACTCGCCTTAGTAGCCCATCACTTCGCACCAGCCGACTGCCCCAGCCCGTCGGAAAGGGCGTGCGGTCCCGGCGCGTGAAGCGGCCCCGTGGCCGTGACACGCGCCGCCGGATGCTGCGACTCGGGCAGGAGGTTGCGCATCGGGCCGTGCGCGTCGTCGACGGTGATGTCGGTGGCACCCGCTGCGACGGCGCCGCGGATGGCGGCGTTGACGTCCTCGGCCATCATCAGCCGTCCACGCCCGTAGTCCCGGCCGCCAGGCTGGACATCGTCGGCATCCACCAGCCCGGTGACGCCATCCATGTCCACGCTGATGTAGATCCGCACTGCGCAGTCTCCTCGAGCTTGATCATTCGAGGAGACGCCCGCCGCTCTTGCTCCGGTTCCCTCACCAGCTCACGATCATCCGGTTTCCGCCTGGACCAGCACGCTCGTCAGCTCAACTGGACGGCGTGACCGAGGACCACACGCCGAACCACTGCTCGGCGCCGTACTCCTCGAACCGCTCCATCTCGGTGAACCCCAGCTTCGCCGCGAGGCGCATCGCGCGGTCGTTGGCGGTCTGGGTGCAGAGCACCACCGGCTCGCCGGGAAGCGCGTCGGCGAACCAGTCGAGTGCCGCTGCGCACGCCTCGGCGGCGTACCCGCGTCCCCATGCCTCCGGCAGGAACAGGTAGCCGAGCTCGGCCTCTCCGGCATTCGGACGGACGTGACCCGGACGCCCTGCGTCGCGCCGGTCGAGCGTGATCATGCCGATCATCATTCCGTCGAGATCGATCACGAAAAGGCCAGGGCGCCGCCCGGGTACCTCAGGCACCGCGCGTTCCAGCTCATCACGCGGTCGAGGGCCACCGAGGTAGGTGCCCACCTTGGGCGAGGCGCACAGCTCGATGAACGCCGCACGGTCCCGGGCCTCGGACTCGCGGAGCACGAGCCGTTCGGTCCTGATCGGGGCAGGTGGCCAGGCGACGGGGCCGAGTTCGGTCATGGCGGGCAACCTATAGCACGCCCGTGAGAGCGATCCGACAGAGCAGGCCTAAGCTCCCGGCCTGCAGCAAAGCGCGGTCCACTGTGTCATGCGAGGCTCAGACGCAGCTTCTGAGCGCCGTAGCGGCGTCACCGGCTTCAGGGTGGTGGCGCACGCCCGCCGCCACAGGGCCGGATCCCCGTCCCGAGCGACAGCTGCGTCGCCCTATCTCATACCAGCCGGCTTGCCGGAGCCTTCGGTCAGGCGCACGTCGCAGCAGAGCAGCACGGCAGGAGAGGCACGACGGCGCCACCGCACAGTCCAGTACCGAGGACCTGACACCGGGCTTCAGCCGAGTGCCTGGTGCAGGGCGTCAAGGCCGTCGCGGTAGATGCCGGTGAAGAGAGCGACGACTTCTTCGCCGGTCGCGCCCTGAGGGACGAAGCGTCCCGACCACTGCACCTCGGCTGTGTCCTCCCGGCCGGTCACCGTATGCACCCGCAGGGTGGCGATGTAGTCGACCACGGGGAACGGTGCCTGCACGACGGCGTAGCTGTAACGGCGTTCGGTCTCGCTGAAGTCCATCAGACGTTCGATGATGACGTCGCCATCAGGGTTCTTGAGTTGCCGGACGCGTCCTCCCTCCAGGGGAGTGCTCTCCGGGATGAAGGGGAGCCAATCCGGCAGCGAACGCGCCGCCCGGGCACCAGGCGGACGCCTGCTGCGCAGCTCGGCGAGCGGTCCGC
>NZ_JAYWVC010000120.1:0-25886 GCF_036281785.1 Streptomyces chiangmaiensis
AGCTTGTGCGGGGACCTGAGGCCCCGGTAGCGCAGCTCCAGATCGATCGCCATGCGCACGGAGTCCTGGACGCCGTAGCGGCACCAGGTCCGGCCCACGCAGGACTTCACGGTGCGCAGCGCCTTGCCGTACGCGTGTCCGGACTCGAAGCCTGCGTCGACCAACCGTGTCCAGATCAGGGGTAGTTGTTCAACCCGGGCGCCGAACATGTCGATCCGCTGGCCGCCGGTGATCTTTGTGTAGAGGTCGAAGTCGCGGGCGATCTCGCCGATCACGATCAGTTTCTCGGGGGTGATCTCGCCGCCGGGGATGCGGGGCACCACGGAGTAGGAGCCGTTCTTCTGCAGGTTGGCGAGGAAGTGGTCGTTGGTGTCCTGCAGTGCCACCTGCTCGCCGCCGAGGACGTGGCCGTCGGCGCCGATCGCCGGTGCGAGGGAGGCGATGATCGAGGCGACCGCGGGCTTGCAGGTCTCGCACCCGTCCCCGCCGCGCGCGCCCTCGCGCCCGAACCGGTCGAGCAGCCGCTGGTAGGAGGTGATCCGCAGGGTGAGGACGATCTCGTACAGCTCCTCGCGGGTCTGCGGGAAGCAGCCGCACAGGCCCTTGTCGACCTCGACGCCGCTCGCCGCCAGCTCGGCGGCGACCAACCGGTCGAGCACCTTGATGCAACTGCCGCAGCCCGTACCGGCCTTGGTGCACTTCTTCACCTCCGGCACGGTGCTGCACCGGTGTTCGGTGACTGCGCCGCGGACCGTGCCCTTGGTGACGTTGTGACAGGAGCAGACGACCGCCTCGTCCGGCAGCGCGGACGGTCCGAGCCGGTCGGGGTCCCCGGCCCCGGTGGGCAGCACCAGGGACTCCGGCGAGACGGGCGGCACCGAACCGGTGAGCGCGCGCAGCGTTCCGTACGCCTCCGCGTCGCCGACCAGGATGCCGCCGAGCAGCTCCCCCTCGCGGCCGATGACCAGCTTCTTGTACGTGCCCGAACGCGAGTCCGCGTAGACGACGTCGAGGCAGTCCTCGGTGGTGCCGTGCGCGTCGCCGAAGGACGCCACGTCCACGCCGAGCAGCTTGAGCTTGGTGGACAGGTCGGCGCCGGTGAACGCGGCCTCTTCGGCAGCGATCGTGGCGGCGGCCGTCTCGGCCATCGCGTAACCCGGCGCGACCAGTCCGTACACCCGGCCGTCGGACGCCAGCGCGCACTCGCCGATCGCGAACACATGCGGATCGCGGACCGTGCGGCACTGCTCGTCCACGGCGATGCCGCCGCGCTCGCCCACGGTCAGTCCGCAGTCGCGCGCGAGCTGGTCACGGGGGCGGACCCCGGCCGAGAACACGACCATGTCGGTGGCCAGTCCGGAGCCGTCGGACAGCTTCATGGCCGTCACCGCGCCGTCCTCGCCGGCGACGATCTCCTGGGTGCCCGTGCCGGTGTGCACGGTCAGGCCCATGCCCTCGACGGTGCGCAGAAGCGCGGCTCCGCCGCCCTCGTCGACCTGCGCCGGCATCAGACGCGGCGCGAACTCCACGATGTGCGTGGCCAGACCCAGACCCTTGAGCGCGCCCGCCGCCTCGAGGCCGAGCAGACCGCCGCCGACCACCGCGCCGGTCATGGCCCTCGTCTTCGCGTATTCCTCGATGGCCAGCAGGTCCTCGACGGTGCGGTAGACGAAGCAGCCCTCGGCGTCCTTGCCGGGGACCGGCGGCACGAACGGGTAGGAGCCGGTGGCGAGGACAAGCGTGTCGTAGGGGACGGTGAGCCCGGAGCGGGCGGTGACGGTGCGGGAGCCCCGGTCGACGGTCTCGGCCGGGTCGCCGATGTGCAGCTCGATCCCGTGCCTCTTGATGAACTCCGGGTCCGTCACCGACAGTTCCTCGGGCGTGGTACCCGTGAAGTACGAGGTGAGCCGGACCCGGTCGTAGGCGGGGCGCGGCTCCTCGCACAGCACGACCACGCGGTGTGTGGCGGTCAGGCCGCGCTCGGCGAGCGCCTCGAGAAAGCGCTGGCCGACCATGCCGTGGCCGACGAGCACGATCGTGGGGCGGGGCCGGTCCCCGCCCCATGCGGTCGTGGGCATCAGAAGCCTCCATCGTTGGTGAGCAGGTGCAGCAGCGGGGCGCCGTCCGTGGGGAGCGGCTCGGTTCCCTCCCAGGCGCGGGCGAGGGCGCCGACGGTGCCGAGGTCGCCGACGAGCACCCCGCCGATCAGGTGGTCGTCGCGGACGACCACCTTGCGGTAGGTACCGCGGGTGGCGTCGGCGAGCTGCACGACGTCGTCGCCGGGGCGGGGGTCGGTCTCGCCGAAGGCGGCGAGGTCGAGGAAGTCCTGCCCGGCGAGGGTGAGCCGGGTCAGGGAGCGGGTGCCGGTGTAGCGGGAGCCGGGGTCGCCCGCGAGCAGATCGGCGAGGACCTCGGCCTGTTCGAATGCCGGGGCGGCGAGCCCGTACACGGTGCCGGCGTGCTGGGCGCAGTCCCCGATCGCCCGGATGCGCGGGTCCGTGGTGCGCAGTTCGTCGTCCACGAGGACGCCCTTGTCCACGGCGAGGCCCGCCTCCTGGGCCAGACCCACCCGCGGATGGACGCCACAGGCCAGTACAACGAGGTCGGTGTCCAGGGCGTAGCCGTCGGCCATCTCCACGGAACGGACCGCGCCGGCCAGGGTGCGCACGCCGCGGACCCGGGTTTCGGTGTGGACCTCGACGCCCAGATCGGTGAGATGGCGGCGTACCAGCGCCGAGGCGGCCGGGTCGAGCTGACGCTCCATCAGCCGCTCCGCCTGCTGGGCGAGGACGACCTGGGCGCCGCGGGCGGCGAGCGCGCGGGCGGCGGAGACACCGAGCAGCCCGCCGCCGATGACGACGGCCCGCACGCCCTCGCGCACCGCCTTGGCGAGGCCCAGGCAGTCGTCCATGGTGCGGAACGCGTGCACGCCCTCGGGCAGTTCCGGCCGGTCGGGGGCGAGCAGGCCGCGCAGGGGAGGAAGCACGGGGTTGGAGCCGGTGGCGAGGACGAGCGTGTCGTAGGCCATCACCGAGCCGTCGGAACAGTGGATCTCGTGGCCGGCGCGGTCGATCCGGGTGGCCCGGGCGCGGACGAGGCGCTCCGGGGCCGGGAGGGAGATCACCTCGGGTGCGTAGTGGCCGGCCAGGACGTCGGCCAGCAGCACGCGGTTGTACGGGGGGTGCTCCTCCTCCCCGACGAGCAGGACGGGCGTCCCGAGCTCGCCGAGCCGCCGGGCGAGACGGGCGCCCGCGAGTCCCGCGCCGATCACCACCACACGCGTATTCGAGGTCATGCATCGCAGCGTGCGGTGCCGACGTTACCCGGCCGCATCATGCCTGTTTCCCGCGAGGAACGCTGCCCTCAGCGGAGGCGGAGCGGGATGGTGAGGGCTCGGTGGCCCGCCGCGAGGCGGGCGAAGACCACCACGTTTCCCTGATAGCCCGTCCTGCGCGAGTAACCGCCCCCGCATGTGATCACCCGGAGTTCGGGACGGGCCGCCGGCCCGTACACCTTGTCGTCGGGGAAGTTCTTGCCCTGGAAGACCTTGACCGCGTACACGGTGAAGATGGCGGTCGAACCGTCGCGGCGGTGCACGTCGATCGTGCTGCCCTTCTTCAGCGCGCCGAGGTCGTAGAAGACGGCGGGGCCCGCCGTGGTGTCGACGTGACCGGCGACGACCGCGGTGCCCGATTCGCCGGGTGTGGCGCCGTGCTCGTACCAGCCGGCGAGGTTCTTGTCGGCGGCGGGCGGGGCCTGGAGATTGCCGGTGCTGGTCAGGCCGAGGCCGGTGAGGGGGGCGTCGACGCGTAGGGAGGGTATGCGGATACGGTCCGGTGGCGAGGGCGGCAGGGCGGGGGGGCCGAACCGCTTGTAGTCCGTGCCCGAGGCTGCCTGAGCGGCCGTCGGCTGCGGGGGCGCCTGGGTCTCGGCAGTGCCGCGCAGCAGCCATATGCCGCAGAAGAGGGCGACCACCGTGACGGACGCTATGGCGGCGTCACCGACGGTGTGGGACGTGGCGACCTTGCGCACATCGGCCTCCTTGCAGGATGTGGGTCTCCCGGACCCCCTCCGGGACGCGAGGGGCATCGGACCCGGAGGGGGAGCGGGGTGGCGGTACCGGCGGACGGACAGCGGAGGGTGTCCGTCAGTTCCCGTCGCCTCTCACTCGGCGATGCAGGAGCCAGGTACCGCCCGCGGCCGCTACGGCGAGAGCCGCCACACCGGCCGCGGTCTGCACGGGGTCGGGGCCGAGTGCGCCGCCGACCCCCGTCTTCACGCTTCCTCGCGGAAGCGCCGGATCTTTGACCGCGGTGAGGGAGACCACCAGGTCGCCGGTCACGGTCGTGTGCTGTTTGCCGGAGCACGTCGCGACGATCTCGTACGTCCCCGGCTGCGCGCTCGGTGGCACCCGGAACCGTCCCGTCGCCTTCTCCTCGTGCGTGCCGGGCACGAGCGTGAACGTTCCGGCGCCGACCGCGGTGGCGTCGCCGGCCGCCGAGCCGTCCGGGCCGCAGGCCTTCGTGTCGACGGTGACCTCGGCCCCGGGTACGACGATCGTGGGAGAGACCGCCAGGTTGTCGGTGCCACCGCCGTACGCGGGTGCGGCGGCGAGTGCCGCGGCGGCGACGGCGAGCGCGGGACCGGTGATCAGGCGGGCCGTTCGTCGCATCGTGGTGCTCCTCGGAGAGAGCACGGCCCGCGACATCCCGAGTGTGCCGCTGCGTAGGTCGTGCCCCTGCCCTTTCGAGGAAAGCGGCAGTCGACCGCCGCCGCTTTCTGATGGTTCGTCAGAAATACGATGAACGGGTGTCGGACGAGACGCGCCGAGGGCCGGCCGCGGCGGCGTTCGGGCAGGTCACGGACGTGTGGCCGACGGGCTGTCAGAGAGCACCCGAAGGGCGCAGGGACGGCTGCGAAACGGGTGACGGAGATGGGCGGTCGGGCGTGCGACGGACGGGTGGAACGGCGGGGGATGCGTGGTGGCCCGGGCGTCGGGGGAGGCGAAGGAGCGGCGGCCGTACGCCGGGTGGTCCGGCGCCCGCGGGCCGGAGTGCGCCCGTCGGGGTGCGGGCGCCGTCAGTCCGCGAGTGCCTCGGCCGCCGTCCGATGGGCCACCGCCGCGAGCACCGGATTGGTCTTCCGGTAGTGGTGCTCCGCCATCAGGCCGAAGCACAGGGCCCAGCCCCGCCCCCGCGCCCAGGTGGCGTCGTCGACCTCGGCCGCCGCACGGAACGACGCGCGGGTGCCGGCCGTGAAGACCGCCCATGCGGCCAGCATGTCGGCCGCCGGGTCGCCCACGCCCAGGCCACCGAAGTCGATCACCGCGGTGAGCCGGCCGGCCTCGGTCAGCAGGTTTCCGGGCAGGAGGTCGCCGTGCAGCCAGACGGGGTCGCCGTCCCACTGAGGGAGCCGGACGACCTCCTCCCACAGCGCGGTCGCCGCGGCCGGGTCCACCCTGCCGTCGGCGCCCAGGTCGCGGATCGCCGCGCGGACGTACGTGTCGTTCGCCTCGACCGGGCCGCCGCGCCAGGAGGCCCGGCCCCCGGTGGCGTCCGCCCTCCGCAGCGCCACCACGAAGCGGCCCAGGCCGACCGCGGCATCGACGAGGTCGGTGATCGGGGCGTCGAAGGCGTTCTCGCCGTCCAGCCAGCGCAGCACCGACCACGGCTGCCCGTAGCCCGGTGCCGGCTCGCCCCTGCCCAGCGGCACCGGAACCGCCAGCGGGAGGTGCGGGGCGAGGAGGGGGAGCCAGCGCTGTTCCCTGGCCACCTGCCGGGCCCCGTCGGGCCGGCGCGGCAGCCGTACGACCATGTCGTCGCCCAGCCGGTACATGGCGTTGTCCGTCCCGGCGGACGGGACCTCGGCGACGGGCAGTGAGGCCCACTGCGGGAACTGCTCCGCGATCAGCCGGCGCACCAGGTCGCTGTCGACGTCGAGCTCGTCGGCGTGCATCTTCGCGGTGGGCATGGGTCTCCACGGGGCCGTGGTGGACGGGTCGGGTCCCGGAGCGTAGACGCACCGGGACCCGACCTGCCACGGGTTATCGCCCGGAGCGGGCCGGTCAGCCCACGTTGACCGCGCTCCACGCCGCCGCCACGGCGTTGTACTCGGTGCTGCCGGCGCCGTAGAGGTCCTTCGCAGCGTTCAGCGTCGCCGTGCGGGCGCCGGCGTAGTTGGTCGAGGACGTCATGTAGACCGTCAGGGCCCGGTACCAGATCTTGCCGAGCTTGTCCCGGCCGATGCCGGTCACCGTCGGGCCCTTGCAGGTGGGGGAGTTGTAGGAGACCCCGTTGACGGTCTTCGCGCCGCTGCCCTCGGCGAGCAGGTAGGCGAAGTGGTTGGCGACGCCCGAGGAGTAGTGGACGTCGAGGTTCCCGACCGACGAACTCCAGCAGTCCGCCGAGTTCCCGTCCTTCGAGGGCTTGTCCATGAACCGCAGTGCCGCCTTGCCGAAGCCCGAGCGGACGATCTTCTCGCCGATGAGGTAGTCACCGAGGTCCGAGGAGTTGTTCGCGTACCACTCGACCAGCGTCCCGAAGATGTCCGAGGTCGCCTCGTTCAGGCCGCCCGACTCACCGGAGTACGTCAGCGCCGCCGTCTTGGACGTCACGCCGTGCGACATCTCGTGGCCCGCCACGTCCAGCGCCACCAGCGGGCCGAACGTGCTCCCGTCGCCGTCCCCGTACGTCATGCAGAAGCAACTGTCGTCCCAGAAGGCATTGTTGTAGTTGGTGCCGTAGTGCACGCGGTTGTACGAGCCTTTGCCGTCGCCCGCGATGCCGTTGCGGCCGTGGACGTTCTTGTAGTAGTCCCAGGTCTCGTCGGTGCCGTACTGCGCGTCCACCGCCGCCGACGAGCGGTCCGACACCGTCCCCGAACCCCAGTGGTTGTCCGAGTCGGTGAACAGGGTGGCAGGCGCCCGGCTGAGGCAGATGCCGAGGAAGCACAGGTCCGTCTTGTTCGCGGCGTCGCCGGTGTACGTGTTGCCGCGCGTCGGGTCCTTGAGCTGGTACGTGGAGCCGGACTGCGTGGTCTCCAGGGAGACCGTGCCGCTGTAGAGGGACTTCCCGTCACCGGTCGCCGTCTCGATGCTGTCCCATGCGTCGATCTGCCTGCCGGTGAGGGCGTCCGTGAGGACGGTGCGGGCGACCGGGTTGCCGAGGGAGTCCTGGCCCACGGCGTCCGTGCGCCAGGCGAGCCTCGGCGCCCCGTGCAGGGCGTCGACGACGAGCTGCGGCCTGGCGGTCACGCGCTTCAGCAACTCGCCCGCGTTCGCGGCGCGCAGCGCGGCGGCGGCCAGATCGGCCGCCTCGGGGCCCTTGACCGTGGGGGTGGTCGTCGGCACGGTGACGGCGCGCTTCGTGGCCCGGTCCGTACTGCGGTAGGAACCGCCGGGAGCCAGGTGGACCACGAAGTCGCCGCCGAGTACGGGGAGCTGACGGTACGTCCGGTCGTAGCGCACGTGCTGACTGCCGTCCGCGTCCACGACGACGTCCCGTACGCTGGTGCCCTGCGCCGAGGTCAGGCCCAGGCGACCTGCCTGGTGCACCAGCGCCGCCGCGGCATTGGCGATCGCGGTGGCCCGGCTGGGTCTGTCGGCGGCGCCGGCGGCGGGAGCGGGGGCGAGGGCGGCGGCCAGCAGGGCCGCGGTGGTCGCGGCGGTTCCTGCCGCGGTGAGACGGGAACCTCGGATGTGCCGTATCCGACTCATCGGTCTCCTCGGAAAGGCGCGTGGGGGCGCGTGTGGGGGTCAGGGGCGGCGGCCCCGGACGTCTCCCCGATTTAAGGGTTCATGACATGTCATGTCCATAGCGCGTTCGGGGGGATGTGTGTGGGGTGTGAAAATCGTTTCTGCAGGGCTTTGTCGGGGGCGCGAAAGGGAGACCGATCATGGCGGCCGACGGGACCAGCCGGGGAGCGGGTACGTGAGACTGCCGTTCTTCGTGTACGGGACGCTGCGCCCCGGAGGGCGCAACCACGACGTGTTCCTGCGTGGGCGCACCCGCTCCGAGGAGCCCGGGCTGCTGCCCGGGGCCGTCCTGTACGAAGGCCCCGGATACCCCTACGCCGTGGAGCAGCACGGCGGCACGGTCCGTGGTGAGATCGTCGCCCCGCTGCCGGAGGCGTACGGCGAACTGCTCGACGCCCTCGACAGGTTGGAGGACTGTGTGCCGGGCGACCCCCGCAGCCTCTACGAGCGGGTGGACCGGGACGTGACGGCGTCGGACGGCAGGACGGTGCGGGCGTGGGTGTACTTCGCCGCGCCCGCCGTCGCGGCACGACTGCGCGCGCACGGCACACCGATCGAGGGCGGGGACTGGCCGGCGCGGCGCTGAGACGCCGTCGGAGCGGCACCCGGGAGGGCGGCGCGCCATCGGAAGGCCCACGGCCCGTGGGCCACATCGACGGCACGGCGCCCGAGGCGAACGAGCCGGGACGGGGTGCCAGGGTCGCTCGTGCGGGCGACCGGGCCGTGCGTCCCCTCCCACTGCGCCGCCGCCCGTCCTAGGGTCCCGGCTATGACCGACAGCGACATCTCCCGGCGGCGTGCCCTCGCGCTGGGCGGCGCCGCCGCGGGTGCCGTCCTGGGACTCGGGGTCAGCTCCTGTTCCTCCCCGATCCGCGGCTCCCACGCCTCAGGCCCCCGCAAGACGCCGAGCCCCGCCGCCGAGTTGTGCGTGCTCACGCCGAGCACCACGGCGGGGCCGTTCCACCTCGAGGGCGCGCCCTTCCGCAGGGACATCACCGACGGCAGGCAGGGGGTGCCGCTCACGGTGCGGCTGACCGTGCGCGACGAGCCCCACGCCTGTGCGCTCCTCAAGGGCGCGGCCGTCGAGATCTGGCAGTGCGACGCCTGGGGCTACTACTCCGGCTACCCGACCGCGCGCCCGGGCGGCACGGTGCCCGCCGCGAGCCAGGAGGCCGGCGGAAATCAGGCCGGGACGTATCTACGGGGCTTCCGGACGACCGGCTCCGACGGCGTCGCCGAGTTCGCGACGATCTTCCCCGGCTGGTACGCCTCGCGCGCCCCCCACATCCACGTCAGAGTGCACACCGGTGGCAGGAAGACCGGCGGCACCTACGAGGGCGGCAAGCTCAACTGGACCGGGCAGCTCTTCTTCGACGACCGCCACGCCGACGCGGTGTACGCGAGGTCCCCGTACAGCCGGCACACGGGCAAGCGCGGCCGGCTCGCCCAGGACACGGTGTACGGCGGGGGCGGTGCGAGGGACGGGCTGACGACCGTCACCGGGGACGTGGACGGTGGGTTGCTCGCGACACTGACCGTCGGCATCGACCCCACACGCGAGAGCACCGAGAAGGGCGCCGGCGGCGAAGGCGTGCGACCGCCCACGTCCCCGTCGCCGGGCGGAACGCCCGAGGTCCCGCCGTCGAGCCCCCCGCCCGGCGGAACGGCACAGACCAAACCGCCGCCGGACAGTGCCGCGAGTGCCTCACACACACCCAGCCACTGAGTCACCCTCCGGGGCGCTTCGCACACGTTCCAGCCGTACCGCGCACACCTTGAACTCCGGCATACGGGAGGTGGGGTCGAGGGCCGGGTTCGTCAGCGTGTTGGCGCGGCCCTCGCCCGGCCAGTGGAACGGCATGAACACGGTGTCGGGCCGGATGGCACGGCTGACCCGTGCGGGCGCCACGGCGCGGCCCCGCCGTGACACCACGGCCACCGGCTCGCCGTCCGCCGCGCCGAGCCGCTCGGCCAGCCGCGGGTGCATCTCCACGTACGGGCCGGGCGCGGCGGCGTTCAGCTCCTCGACGCGCCGTGTCTGCGCCCCGGACTGGTACTGGGCGACCACCCGCCCCGTGGTCAGCAGCACCGGATAGGTGTCGTCGGGTTCCTCGGCGACGGCCCGGTACGACACGGCGGCGAACCGGGCCCGCCCGTCCTCGGTGGCGAACCGGTCGAGGAACAGGCGGGGCGTGCCGGGGTGGACGGCGGCCGGCGACCCGTCCTGCGCCGGATCCTGCGGGAGCACGTGCGGCGATACGCCCTCCGCCGCCTCCGCACCGTCCGCCGCCGGGCACGGCCAGAACACGCCGCTCTCCTCGGCCAGCCTCCGGTAGGTGATGCCGGAATAGTCCGCAGGACCGCCCGCACTGGCGCGGCGCAGTTCGTCGAAGACGTCCTGCGGCTCCGTGGGGAAGCCCTTCTCCACGCCCAGCCGGGCGGCGAGTCCGTGCAGGACCTCCAGGTCGCTGCGGATCCCGGGCGGCGGGGGCAGCGCACGGCGGCGCAGCAGGACCCGGCCCTCCAGATTCGTCGTCGTGCCCGTCTCCTCCGCCCACTGCGTGACCGGCAGCACGACGTCCGCCAGCGCCGCCGTCTCCGAGAGGACCACGTCGCACACCGCGAGGAAGTCCAGCGAGCGCAGCCGCTCCTCGATGTGTGCGGCGCGCGGGGCCGACACCACCGGGTTGGAGCCCATCAGCAGCAGTGTGCGGATGTCCGTGCCCAGCGCGTCGAGGAGTTCGTAGGCACTGCGGCCCGGGCCCGGCAGCGTGTCCGGATCGACCCCCCAGACCTCTGCCACATGCCGGCGCGCCGCCGGGTCCGTCAGCTTGCGGTAGCCGGGCAACTGATCCGCCTTCTGCCCGTGTTCACGGCCGCCCTGCCCGTTGCCCTGGCCGGTCAGGCAGCCGTAGCCGGAGTGCGGGCGCCCCGCTCGTCCGGTCGCCAGGCACAGGTTGATCCACGCGCTCACCGTGTCCGTGCCCCTGGACTGCTGCTCGGGCCCGCGCGCGGTCAGCACCATCGCGTTCTCAGGCGCACAGAACAGCCGTACCGCCGCGCGGAGTTCCGGAACGGGCACCCCCGTGATCCGCTCCACATACTCCGGCCAGTGCGCCATCGCGGCGGCCCGTGCGTCCTCCCAGCCGCTGGTGCGCTCGCGGATGTAGGCCTCGTCCGTGCGCCCCTCGGCGACCACCAGGTGCAGCAGACCGAGCGCCAGCGCCAGGTCCGTGCCCGGCCGCGGCGCCAGATGGAGGTCCGCCTGTTCGGCCGTCCGGGTGCGGCGCGGGTCGACGACGATCAACGTGCCGCCGTTCTCCCTCAGTTCCGTCAGACAGCGCAACGCGGGCGGCATCGTCTCCGCGAGGTTGGAGCCCACGAGGATCACGCACCCGGTGCGCGACACGTCCTCCAGCGGGAACGGCAGTCCCCGGTCGAGCCCGAACGCCCGCACACTCGCGGCCGCCGCGGACGACATGCAGAACCGCCCGTTGTAGTCGATCTGCGAGGTGCCGAGCACCACCCGGGCGAACTTCCCGAGCGCGTACGCCTTCTCGTTCGTCAGGCCGCCTCCGCCGAACACCCCGAGCGCGTCGGGGCCGTGCTCCGTGCGCGCCCGGGAGAGCCCCTCGGCGACCCGGTCCAGGGCCTCGTCCCAGCCGGCCGGCGTGAGAACGCCCCCCGAGCGCACCAACGGCGAAGTCAGCCGTACCCCCGGTGACAGCAGGGCCGGCGCCGTCCTGCCCTTGCCGCACAGCGCGCCCCGGTTCACCGGGAAGTCCGCGCGCTCGGTCACCTCGACGCCTTTGCCGGGCAGGGCCGTCAGATTCATCCCGCACTGCAGGGCGCAGTACGGGCAGTGGGTGGGTGTCGGGGTGGTCGGCATGCCGCCCAGCGTGCGTGCGCCGTGTTACGTGCCGGCGCGCCCGCCGTTACACGGCCGGGACCAGGACCTCCCCGCCGAGCGTGAGGCGGCGTGAGGTCCCGCGCCCCCGGCACGGCGGGAGCCGGGTCCGTTCTCGCTTCTCAGCCGCGCGCCGCGGCCAGCGCCCTCGCGACCCCGTGCTCCTTGGGGCCGAGGAACCGCGGGTCCGGGTGGAGGAGCACGTCCAGAGACGCCTTGCCTGCCGCGAAGATCTCCCGGGTGCCGCCGTAGTACCAGGTCATGTCGTGTTTGTCGTCGACACCGACGCCGTACGACGTCACGCCCGCCGCCTGGCACAGGGCAACCGCACGCCGGATGTGGAAGCCCTGGCTGATCAGGACCGCATGGTCCACTCCGAAGATCTTCTTCGCCCGGACGCAGGAGTCCCAGGTGTCGAAGCCCGCGTAGTCCGTCACGACCTGCGCGCGTGGCACCCCGTGCCCGGCCAGGTAGGCGCGCATCGCGTCCGGCTCGTCGTAGTCCTCACGGCTGTTGTCGCCGGTGACCAGGACGACCTTGATCCGGCCCGCCCGGTACAGCTGTGCCGCCGCGTCCAGCCGGTGGGCGAGATACGGCGACGGCTCGCCGTCCCACAGGCCTGCGCCGAAGACCACGGCGACCTCCGTGCGCGGCACGTCCGCGGTCGTGCGCAGCCGGCCGCCCGTGGACAGGTACATCCACGTCGCCGGCAGGAGCGCCAGCACGCACAAGAGCACGAGAGCCTGTACGGCCCGGCGCCGCCCGGCACGCGTACGCGGCAGTCTCGGCCGGCGGATCCTCAGGCGCGGCAGGCCCATCGACACGCTTCCCCTCAGGTCGGTCGCTTCACCGGTGTCGCCAGTGTGGACGCAGGGCACGGTGATCCGGTTCGCCCGGACGGCGAGGGACGTCCCACGCGAAGCGCCGGCCCTCCCGTGCCCAGGGCGTGCGCGAAGGAACCCGCGTCCCTCACACCACCCGGTCCCCACGCTGTGAAACCCCGGAAAACAACCCGGTCATGGTCGTGCAACGGGGCGGCAATCCCACCGGGCCAGGATCGCTCCATGACGGCGTCGAACCCTCCTCGCGACGAGTCCCACGACCACCCCGGCGGGCTGCCGCCCGGTGGCGCCCACCTCGACAGCGCGGCACAACTCATGAACCGGATCAGCAGCCGGCTCGGCAGCCGGCTGGGCGTCGTGTCGCTCAACGGCACCCGGCGCCCGACTCCGCCCGCGCTCGTCCTCGTGGCGCACGGCAGCCGGGACCCGCGCGCCCTGTCCACCGTGCGCACCCTGGTCGAGCGCGTCCGCGAACTGCGCCCGCTGCTGCCCGTGCGCCTCGGCCACATCGAGCTGAACGAGCCCTTCCTGCCCGACACGCTCGCCGATCTCGGCGACAGCCGCGCCGTCCTCGTACCGCTGCTGCTCGGCCGCGGCCACCACGTCAAGCGGGACATCCCCGAAGCCGCCGCCGCGGCGCGGGCGGACACCCGCGTGGCCGCGCCGCTCGGCCCGCACCCCCTCCTCGTGGAGACCCTCTACGCCCGGCTGGTCGAGTCCGGCTGGCGCACGACGCTCAGTGACGCCCAGCGCCGGGGGAGCGCCGTCGTGCTGGCGGCCGCCGGCTCCCGCGACCCCGACTCCGCCGCCGACACCCGCCGCACCGCGCACCTGCTCGCCGAACGCCTCGGCGTCCCCGTCGTCCCCGCCTACGCCTCCGCCGCAGCGCCCAGCGTCGCCGGCGCGGTGCGTGCACTCACCGCCCGAGGGCGCCACCGGATCGCCGTCGCCTCCTGCTTCGCCGCGCCCGGCCGCTTCGCCACCGAGTGCGCCGAAGCCGCCCCGTGGATCGCCGCGGCCCCGCTCGGCGCCCACCCGGCCATGGCCCGTCTGGTCCTGCACCGCTACGCCGAAACCCTCGGGACCCCGGAGCCGTCCCACGAACGGGCGCTGACCTCCGCCTGAACGACCTGCTCCGCGGTGCGAAACGGCCCTGCGGGAGACGGACGCCCACATCCCGATTGTCGCCTGCTGCGTTTACTGTCGGGTCATGGACGGCACAGCACCGAAGGCCTACGAGACTTCCGCGCGGTACGAGAACGGCTCGGCCGGCTCGGCGTACGACTCCGCGGCGGCCGAGCGCTGGGCACCGGAGCCCGACAAGCGCCCGGGCCGTACCGCCTTCCAGCGCGACCGCGCGCGCGTGCTGCACTCGGCCGCACTGCGCCGTCTGGCGGGCAAGACCCAGGTCGTCACGCCGGGCACTCGGAGTGAGGCCTGGGACGCCAGCCCCCGCACCCGGCTCACCCACTCGCTGGAATGCGCCCAGGTCGGCCGCGAGCTGGGCGCCGCCCTCGGCTGCGACCCCGACCTCGTCGAGGCCGCCTGCCTCTCCCACGACCTGGGCCACCCGCCCTTCGGGCACAACGGCGAGCAGGCGCTGAACGAGTTCGCGCAGGACTGCGGAGGCTTCGAGGGCAACGCCCAGTCCCTGCGCCTGCTCGCCCGTATCGAGCCCAAGCGGTTCGTACGGACCGCGGACACCGGCGAACTCGTCAGCGTGGGCCTGAACCTCACGCGCGCCGCCCTCGACGCCGCCGCCAAGTACCCCTGGCCGCGCGGCTCCCACCCCACCGACCCCAAGTCCCCGAAATTCGGGGTCTACGAGGACGACCGTCCCGTCTTCGACTGGGTCCGCAAGGGCGCCCCCGGCCATCGCATCTGCTTCGAGGCCCAGGTCATGGACTGGGCCGACGACGTGGCCTACTCGGTGCACGACTTCGAGGACGGTCTGCACGCCGGCCACATCGACCCGGGCTGTCTGCACGCCGCGGCGGAGCGTGCGGGCGTCTTCGCCGTCGCCCGTGGGCGGTACGTGCCCGCGGACACCGACCCCGAGGAGCTGGCCGAGGCCCTGGACCGGCTCCTCGCCCAGGAGTGGTGGCCCCGCGGCTACGACGGCTCCGCGGTCGCCCAGGCCCGGCTGAAGGACGCCACCAGTCAGCTCATCGGCCGCTTCTGCCTGGCCGCGGAGGGCGCCACCCGGTCGGCCTACGGCAGCGGGCGCCTCACCCGGTACGCCGCCGAGCTCGTCGTGCCCATGCGCACCCGCCTGGAGTGCGCGGTCCTCAAGGCGGTCGCCGACCTGTACGTGATGCAGCGCGCCGAGCAGGAGCGGCTGCGCGCCGACCAGCGCGTCGTGGTCGCCGAGTTGGCCCGGGCCCTCACCGACCGCGCGCCCGACGGGCTCGATCCGCAGTTCCGCGCGCTCTACCACGAGGCGGCCGACGACCGCGCTCGCAAAAGGGTCATCGTCGACCAGATCGCCTCGCTCACGGACGCCTCGGCACGGTCCCTGCACGAGCGGCTGACGGGGCGCACCTGAGCCGGACGTGACCGGGAATGGCCTGATCGGGCCACTCCCCCTTCCCGCTTCACGCTACGTGCGGGACGCTCGCATATGGCGACATCCTTAAGAGGAGGCATCAAGTGGTCGACGCGGATCAGACATTCGTCATCGTCGGAGGAGGTCTGGCCGGTGCGAAAGCGGCCGAGACGCTCCGCGCGGAGGGCTTCACCGGCCGCGTGATACTGATCTGCGACGAACGGGACCACCCCTATGAGCGGCCGCCGCTCTCCAAGGGCTATCTGCTCGGCAAGGAGGAACGCGACAGCGTCTTCGTCCACGAGCCCGCGTGGTACGCGCGCAACGACATCGAACTGCATCTCGGCCAGACCGTCGACGCCATCGACCGCAATGCCAAGATGGTCCGCTTCGGCGACGACGGCACGCTCGTCCACTACGACAAGCTGCTGCTGGTGACCGGCGCGGAGCCACGGCGCCTCGACATCCCGGGCACCGATCTCGCCGGCGTCCACCATCTGCGCCGACTCGCCCACGCCGTGCGGCTCAAGGGCGTTCTCACCTCGCTGGGCCGCGACAACGGCCACCTCGTGATCGCGGGTGCAGGCTGGATCGGCCTGGAGGTCGCCGCGGCGGCCCGCGAGTACGGCGCCGAGGTCACCGTCGTCGAACACGGGCCGACCCCGCTGCACACGGTCCTCGGCCCCGAGCTGGGCAACCTCTTCGCCGAGCTGCACCGCGAGCACGGTGTCCGCTTCCGCTTCGGCGTGCGGCTCACCGAGATCGTCGGCCAGGACGGCATGGTGCTGGCCGCCCGTACCGACGACGGCGAGGAACATCCCGCGCACGACGTGCTCGCCGCGATCGGCGCCGCGCCGCGCATCGGACTTGCCGAGGCGGCCGGCCTGGAGATCGCCGACCGGGCGCAGGGCGGGGGCGTCGTGGTCGACGAGCGGCTGCGCACCTCCGACCCCGACATCTACGCGGCCGGTGACATCGCCTCCCTCCACCACCCCGTCTTCGGCATCCGGCTGCGCGTGGAGCACTGGGCGAACGCGCTGAACGGCGGCCCGGCGGCCGCACGCGCGATGCTCGGACGCGAGGTGACGTACGACCGGCTGCCCTACTTCTTCTCCGACCAGTACGACCTGGGCATGGAGTACTCCGGATGGGCGCCGGCGGGGTCGTACGACGAGGTGGTGATCCGGGGCGACGCCGGGAAGCGGCATTTCATCGCGTTCTGGCTGAAGGAGGGGAGGGTGCTGGCGGGGATGAACGTGAACGTGTGGGACGTCACAGAACGGATTCAGGATTTGATCCGGTCGAGGGCCGTCGTGGACCAGGAGGCGCTGGCGGACCCGGGGGTGCCGCTGGAGAGCCTCACCCCCTGACCCGAAGGCCGTCGTCCGCCGGCACGGAGCCCCCGCGCTGTGATTCCCCGGGACACCCCCGTGCCGTGGCCGCTGCGCGGCCGGCCCGCCCCGGGAGTGTCGGTTCTGGCCCGTAGAATCACCTCGTGGCAGGACGGATCAACGACGAGGACGTGAAGGCGGTACGGGACGCGGTCCCGATCGACTCCGTCGTGTCCGAGTACCTCCAGCTGCGCAACGCGGGCGGCGGCAACTTCAAGGGTCTGTGCCCGTTCCACGACGAGAAGTCCCCGTCCTTCCAGGTCAGCCCGAGCAAGGGCCTGTTCCACTGCTTCGGTTGCCAGGAGGGCGGCGACACCATCACGTTCGTGATGAAGGTCGACCATCTCTCCTTCTCCGAGGCGGTCGAGCGCCTCGCCGCCCGTGCCGGCATCACGCTCCGGTACGAGGAGGGCGGGTACAACCCGACCCACCAGCGCGGCGAGCGCATCCGCCTCGTCGAGGCCCACCAGCTCGCCGCTAAGTGGTACGCCGAGCAGCTCGCCACCGGCCCCGAGGCCGAGGTGGGACGGGCGTTCCTGGCCGAGCGCGGCTTCGACCAGGCCGCCGCGGTCCACTTCGGCGTCGGCTACAGCCCCCAGGGCTGGGACCACCTCACCCGCTACCTGCGGGGCAAGGGCTTCAGTGACAAGGAACTGCTCCTGTCGGGCCTGTCGCAGGAGGGCCGCCGCGGCCCCATCGACCGGTTCCGCGGGCGGCTGATGTGGCCGATCCGCGACATCGGCGGGGACGTGGTCGGCTTCGGCGCGCGGAAGCTGTACGAGGCGGACAACGGGCCCAAGTACCTGAACACCCCCGAAACGGCGATCTACAAGAAGTCCCAGGTCCTCTACGGCATCGACCTGGCGAAGAAGGAGATCGCGAAGGCGAGCCGGGCGGTCGTCGTCGAGGGCTACACCGACGTCATGGCCTGCCACCTCGCGGGCGTCACCACCGCCATCGCCACCTGCGGCACGGCCTTCGGCGGCGACCACATCAAGATCCTGCGCCGGCTGCTGATGGACAACGGCTCGGCACGGGTGATCTTCACCTTCGACGGTGACGCGGCCGGTCAGAAGGCCGCCCTCCGCGCCTTCGAGGACGACCAGAAGTTCGCCGCCGAGACGTACATCGCGATCGCGCCGGACGGCATGGACCCCTGCGAGCTGCGCCTGGCGAAGGGCGACGACGCGGTCGCCGACCTGGTCCAACCCCGCATGCCGCTGTTCGAGTTCGCGCTCCGCCAGATCCTGGGCCGCTACGACCTGGAGACCCCGGCCGGGCGCGCCGCCGCGCTGGACGAGGCCGCGCCCGTCGTCGCCCGCATCAAGAACAGCGGCGCCCAGCATGAGGTCGCGGTCCAGCTCGCGGGCATGCTCGGCATCCTCGACACCCAGTTCGTGGTCAAGCGGGTGGCGCAGCTCGCCCGTTGGGCACGCGACCGGGGCGGCCGCGGACCGGCGCCGACCGGGCAGCGCACCCCGCAGCCGCACCAGGCGGCGCCCCGCCCGGCCGTGACGGGCCCGGCGCTCAACCTCCGCAACCCGGTCTACGCGACCGAGCGCGAGCTTCTCAAACTCGCCCTTCAGCGGCCGGAGTTGGTTGCCCCGGCGTTCGATGCGTACGGGGCCGACGAGTTCACCGCGCCGCCGTACGCGGCGGTCCGCGAGGCGATCCTGGAGGCGGGCGGTGCGGAGTACGGCGTGCAGGACCCGCAGGAGTACCTGGTCCGGGTGCGCGAGGTGGCTCCCGACGACACGGTGCGCGCCATGGTGACGGAACTGGCGGTCGAGGCGATCATGCTCCGCAAGGAGGTGGACGAGACCTACGCGGGCGCCCAGTTGGTCACGGTCCGCCGCCGCGCCGTCGAACGCCGCGTCCGCGACGTCCAGAGCACCCTGACCCGCCTGGGCCCCCACGCCGACCCGGCCCACCTGTCCGCGGTCCAGAACGAACTGTGGGTACTCCAGCAGTACGACCAGGCGCTGCGGGAAAGGGGCGCGGCGGCGCTGTAGCGCCGCCGTGTGGAGTCCCTGGTCGTCCGGGGCCGGCTCGGGCCGAGCGATGCCGAGGTGGTCCAGGATCGCGGTCGGCCGGTGCGATGGTGAAACGACCTGAGTAACCGATCGGTCACGCATCGGACTCAAAAAGTGGCCGCACGCCCCTCGTGGCGGAGATGTGTCGTACTCCACACTGGGGTGCGGTGCCTGAGTCCCCGGAGCGCGGCCGACCCGCCCATGGCGGGTCCGACACCCCCGCGATTCCGCTCAACGACTACGGGATGGCCGGCGGGCGGACCACCGGCCCCATCCCGGACGTACCGCTGCCGCATGCCTCAGCAGCGACATTCCTGGAGGTCGCCCCCGTGCAGACCCAGACCCTCACACAGACCGACATCCGTACGGACGAGCCGGATGTGGAGACCGACGTCCTCGCGGCGGTGCCACCGCAGAGCCGGCTCGCGCACCACCCCGAGACGGAGGCCGAGCCGCAGGACCCGCCCGAGCTCGAGGAGCCGCCCGCCGGCGAGGCCGCCGAGGCGCCCGAGACCGTCGAACCGCTCCGGGGCCGCGCCGACACCGGCGGGCCCTCCTCGGACCTGTTCCGTCAGTACCTGCGCGAGATCGGTCGCATTCCCCTGCTCACGGCCGCCGAGGAGGTCGAACTCGCCCGCCGTGTGGAGGCCGGACTGTTCGCCGAGGAGAAGCTCGGCAACACCCCCGACCTGGACACCGAACTCGCCTTGGACCTCGACCGGCTGGTGGTCATGGGCCGGGTTGCCAAGCGCCGGCTCATCGAGGCCAACCTGAGGCTCGTCGTCTCGGTCGCCAAGCGGTACATCGGCCGCGGGCTGACCATGCTCGACCTCGTCCAGGAGGGCAACCTCGGGCTGATCAGGGCCGTCGAGAAGTTCGACTACGCCCGCGGGTACAAGTTCTCGACGTACGCGACCTGGTGGATCCGCCAGGCGATGTCCCGCGCCCTGGCCGACCAGGCCCGCACCATCCGCGTCCCGGTCCATGTCGTGGAGCTCATCAACCGCGTCGTCCGCGTCCAGCGCCGCATGCTCCAGGAGCGCGGCTACGAGCCGACGCCGGAGGAAGTGGCCGCCCACCTCGAACTGCCCGGCGAGCGGGTGACCGAGGTGCTGCGGCTCGCCCAGGAGCCCGTCTCGCTGCACGCGCCCGTGGGCGAGGAGGACGACGTGGCCCTCGGCGACCTCATCGAGGACGGCGACGCCGCGAGCCCGGTCGAGTCCGCCGCGTTCCTGCTGCTCAGGGAGCATCTGGAGGCGGTCCTTTCCACCCTCGGGGAACGGGAGCGGAAGGTCGTACAGCTGCGCTACGGGCTGGTGGACGGCCGCCCTCGCACGCTGGAGGAGATAGGCCGCATCTTCGGTGTGACCCGCGAGCGGATCCGCCAGATCGAGTCGAAGACGCTCAACAAGCTGCGCGACCACGCCTTCGCCGACCAGTTGAGGGGTTATCTGGACTGAAGGGGACCGCCCCCACGGGCGGTCCCCCCGGAATCAGTCGACCTCGGCCACCGCCTCGGCGAACTGCGCCTTGTACAGCCGCGCGTAGGGCCCGTCGGCGGCCAGCAGCTCGCTGTGCGAGCCCTGTTCGACGATGGACCCGTTTTCCATCACGAGGATCGTGTCCGCGTCCCGGATCGTCGACAGCCGGTGCGCGATGACGAAGGACGTCCGTCCGTGCGCCAGTTTGGCCATCGCCTTCTGGATCAGGACCTCTGTCCGGGTGTCCACCGAACTCGTCGCCTCGTCCAGCACCAGGATCACAGGGTCGGACAGGAAGGCCCGCGCGATCGTGATGAGCTGCTTCTCACCGGCACTCACCCCGGTGCCCTCGTCGTCGATCACGGTGTCGTAGCCGTCCGGCAGCGTACGGATGAACCGGTCCGCGTGTGCCGCGCGCGCCGCCTCCTCGATCTCGCCGCGGGTGACCTTACGCGCCGCCCCGTACGCGATGTTCTCCGCGATCGTGCCCCCGAACAGCCACGTGTCCTGGAGCACCATCCCGATCGAGGCCCGCAGATCGTCCCGGGACATCTTCGCGATGTCGACCCCGTCGAGCGTGATCCGCCCGCCGGTGACCTCGTAGAACCGCATCAGCAGGTTCACCAGCGTCGTCTTCCCGGCGCCCGTCGGGCCGACGATCGCGACCGTGTGTCCCGGCTCGACCTTCAGCGACAGGTCCTCGATGAGCGGCTTCTGGGGGTCGTACCGGAAGGACACGTTCTCCAGCGCGACCCGGCCGCGCAGTTCCTGCGGCCGCAGCCCCTCCTCGGGGTTCGCCTCCTGCTCCTCCGCGTCCAGCAGGTCGAAGATGCGCTCCGCCGAGGCGACACCCGACTGCACGAGGTTCGCCATCGACGCGACCTGCGTCAGCGGCATCGAGAACTGCCGCGAGTACTGGATGAAGGCCTGGACGTCACCGATGGACAGGGCACCGGACGCGACACGAAGGCCGCCGACCACGGCCACCAGCACGTAGTTGAGGTTCGACACGAACATCATCAGCGGCTGCATCACACCGCTGTTGAACTGCGCCTTGAACCCGGCCTCGTAGAGCTTCTCGTTCTGCTCGGCGAACTGCTGGGCCGACTCCTGCTGGCGCCCGAACACCTTCACCAGCGTGTGCCCGGTGTACATCTCCTCGATGTGCGCGTTCAGCGTGCCGGTCGTGCGCCACTGCTGCACGAAGTGGGGCTGCGAGCGCTTGCCGATCCGCGTCGCCACGACGAAGGAGAGCGGCACGGTCACCAGCGCGACCAGCGCCAGCAGCCATGACACCCAGAACATCACGGCCAGCACGCCCACGATGGTGAGCAGCGAGTTGATGAGCTGGCCCATCGACTGCTGCAGCGTCTGGCCGATGTTGTCGATGTCGTTGGTGGCGCGGCTGAGCACCTCACCGCGCTGCCGCTTGTCGAAGTACGACAGCGGAAGCCGCGACAGCTTCCCCTGCACCTCCTCGCGCATGCGGTAGACGGTCTTGTTGATGGCCCGGTTGGAGAGCTGCGTGGAGACCGCCATCAGCAGACCGGCCAGCAGGAAGGCGCCGAGGGCGAGCAGCAGGACCCTCCCCACGGCATCGAAGTCGATGCCCTTGCCCGGGGTGAAGTCCGTGCCGGAGAGCATGTCGGCGATGCCGCCCTCGCCCCGCTTCCGCATGGACTCGAGGACCTGCTCCTTGCTCATGCCCGCGGGCATCTGGCGGCCGATGATGCCGGCGAAGACGAGGTCGGTAGCCCTGCCGAGGATCTTCGGGCCGATCACGGACAGCCCCACGCTCAGCACACCGCAGACCAGCATCGTGATCATGAGCGTGCTTTCGGGCTTGAACAGCGACAGCAGCCGCTTCCCCGACCCCTTGAAGTCCATTGAGCGCTGGTCCGGGCTGCCCCCGGCCATCATGCGTCCCATGGGCCCGGCCATCAGGCAGCCTCCGCTTCCGTGAGCTGGGAGAGCACGATCTCCCGATAGGTCTCGTTGTCCGCCATCAGTTCGTGGTGGCGGCCGGTGCCGACCACCCGGCCCTCGTCGAGGACCACGATCCGGTCGGCGTCCCGGATGGTCGCCACGCGCTGGGCGACGATCACCACCGTCGCCTCCGCGGTCTCCCGCGAGAGCGCCGCGCGCAGGGCCGCGTCGGTCGCGTAGTCGAGCGCGGAGAAGGAGTCGTCGAAGAGATAGATCTCCGGGCGCTGGACGAGGGTGCGGGCGATCGCGAGGCGCTGCCGCTGGCCGCCCGAGACGTTCGTTCCGCCCTGGGCGATGGGGGAGTCGAGACCGTTCTCCAGTTTCGACACGAACTCCTTGGCCTGCGCCACCTCCAGCGCGTGCCAGAGCTCCTCGTCGGTCGCGTTCGGATTGCCGTAGCGCAGGTTGGTGGCGACCGTGCCCGCGAACAGGTACGGCTTCTGCGGGACGAGCCCGACCGTCTGCGCCAGCAGCTTCGGGTCGATCTCCTGGACGCTCACGCCGTCCACCAGCACCTCGCCCTCGGTGACGTCGAAGAGGCGGGGGACCAGCCCGAGCAGGGTCGACTTGCCACTGCCGGTGGACCCGATGACGGCCGTGACCTCACCGGGGCGCGCCACCAGGTCGATGGCCTTGAGGACCGGCTCCTCGGCACCGGGGTAGCGGAACCCGGCGCCGCGGATCTCCAGGTGGCCGTGGCGCCGCAGTTCGTATACGGGTGCGGTGGGCGGCACGACGCTCGAGTCGGTGTCGAGCACCTCCTGGATGCGCTCGGCGCACACCTCCGCGCGCGGCACCATCATGAACATGAAGGTGGCCATCATCACGGACATGACGATCTGCATGAGGTAGGCGAGGAACGCCGTCAGGTCGCCGATCTGCATGCCGCCGCTGTCGATACGGTGCGCGCCGAACCAGACCACCGCGATGGACGAGAGGTTCACCACCGTCATCACGATGGGGAACATCAGTGCAAGCGTCTGGCCTGTCTTCAGGGACACGTCCGTGAGGTCCGTGTTGGCGCCCCCGAAGCGATCCTTCTCGTAGCCGTCGCGGACGAAGGCGCGGATGACGCGGTTACCGGTGATCTGCTCCCGCAGCACCCGGTTCACCGTGTCGAGGCGGACCTGCATGCTGCGGAACAGCGGCCGCAGCCGGCGCACGATCAGCGTGACGCAGATGCCGAGCACCGGCACCACCGCGACCAGCACGCCGGACAGCGGCACGTCCAGACCGAGCGCCAGGACGATGCCGCCCACGCACATGATCGGCGCCGACACCATCAGGGTGAACGTCAGCAGGACGAGCATCTGCACCTGCTGCACGTCGTTGGTGGTGCGGGTGATCAGCGACGGCGCACCGAAGTGGGCCACCTCCCGGGAGGAGAAGGACTGCACCCGGTCGAAGACGGCGGCCCGCACGTCCCTGCCGAGGGCCGACGCGGTACGGGCACCGAAGTAGACGGCGCCCGTGTTGCACAGAACCTGGCCGAGAGAGACCCCGATCATCAGGCCGCCGAAGGTCAGGATGTAGCCCGTGTCCCCCTTCACGACACCGTTGTCGATGATGTGCGCGTTGAGGGTGGGCAGATAGAGGGTGGCGCAGGTCTGCAGGAACTGCAGCAGCACCAGCAGGGCGATCGGTTTCTTGTACGGGCGCAGGTGAGCCCTCAGAAGGTGTATGAGCACGCGAGATCTCTCGGAGTCGTCGGCGGACGGCATGGCAGACGGTGGTGCACCACCCCCTATCGTCGACCATTCCACCCGCGTTACCTCAACCGATTAATCCGGCTGCGGCTGATGTGCTGACTGGGATTCAGTCCCGGGACCGGGGCCGACAGGGGGTGGGACAGGTGGCGTACCGGATGCGTCCGCACGTGTACGACGCCGTGTGAGTCGTACGACGGGGCGGGCGCTCTATGAGCGGAACGCCCCCGGATGCGTCTGCTCGCGTACGGACACGTACTGCTGGCGCACGGCCTGGCCCACCGCCAGTTCGTCACCCGGCTCCAGGACCTGGGCGACCGCGCCCTGCCAGACGGGCGGGGTGCGCGGGTCGAGAGTCCCCTGCGACACGCCGAGGGACCAGGCTGCCTGCCGGGCCGCGCCGATCGCCGCGTAGTCGGCGGGCTGGGGCACCACGACCTGCACGCCGAGGAGTGCGGGAGCCGCCGCCTGCACGGCGGACAGCTCCGCGGTGCGCCCCAGCAGGAAGATCCGGCGTACCTCGACCCCGCGCCCGCGCAGCACGTCCAGCGCGTCCGCGAGCCCGCACAGCATGCCCTCGAAAGCGGCCCGCGCCAGGTGCTCGGGCTTCATCGACTCGCGCCGCAGCCCGGCCAGGGTGCCCGCGGTGTGGGGCAGGTTGGGGGTCCGCTCACCCTCCAGATAGGGCAGCAGGACGAGCCCGTGCGAGCCCGGCGTCGACTTCATCGCCAGGTCGGACAGGGACTCCAGGTCGGGTACGCCGAGCAGTTCGGAGGTGCCGCGCAGGGTGCGCACGGCATTGAGCGTGGTTACCACCGGCAGGTGCATGCCCGTCGCGTCCGCCAAGGAGGTGATCATCCCGCTCGAGTCGACGAGCGCTCCGGGGTGCACCGCCATCACCGATCCGGAGGCACCGAGCGAGACGACCGCGTCGCCGAGGCCGATGCCCAGGCCCAGCGCGGCGGCCATGGTCTCGCCGGTACCCGCGGAGATCAGCAGCCCCTCCGGGGTCGTCCCCGCCGCGTCGGACGGCCCCAGCACCTCGGGCAGCGTGGCCTGGTGCCCGAGCGCCAGCTCGGCGAGATCCGGGCGGTAGGCGCCGGTCGCGGCCGACCAGTACCCGGTCCCCGAGGCACCGCCGCGATCCGTGGTCCTTCTCACAGGCCGGCCGAGCAGCTGCCACACGAGCCAGTCGTGGGCCTGCAGCAGCACGGTGGTGCGCCGCGCGTTGTCGGGTTCGGTCTTGGCGAGCCAGCGCATTTTGGTCACGGGCTGAGCGGGCTGCGGCACACACCCGACGGCCTCGGCCCAGGCCTGCCGCCCGCCGAGCGCGTCGATGAGGTCGGCCGCCGCGACCTGCGCCCGCTTGTCGCCGCCGACCAGTGCGGGCCGTACGGTGGCGCCCTGGGAGTCGAGCGGGACCAGGGCGTTCTGCTGTGCGGAGACGCCGATGGCCTGCACGCCTTCCAGGAGACCGCCGCCGGCCGCCTCCCCGAGGGACAGCAGCCAGGCCTGCGGATCGACGTCGGAGGGACGGCCGCCACCCTCCACCGGATGCGGCGCATATCCCTGCCTGAGCACGGACCCCGTGTCCGAGTCGCAGACGACGATACGAGTGAAATCGGGTGAACTGTCCAACCCGGCGACTATCCCCATGGCGGAAATTCTGCCGTACGGAGGGGGGTGAGCGCGCCTCGCAGGGAGGGGCCGGACGACACGCCCGGTGCGGCGGAAGCCGATGGCCGGCCGGGCGGTGCCGGCGACTCGCGCGGTCAGGTGTTGCTGGTGCCCCAGTCGTCCTCGATGCTGCCGTTCGCGTTCCGTTCACGCAGCGAGCGCACCCGGCCCGCGACCGAGGCGGGCATGTGGTCGCCGACCTTGTCGCTCATCGCGTGGAACGCCTTGCCGGCGATCTCGCGCCCCTGGTGGGCCGCGGTCTCGGCGGTGTTGCGCACGGCCGGGTTCTGCGCGACCTGGCGGGCGGACTTCTTCAGCTGCTCGTACCGTTCTCGCCCGGCCCGCGTGCCCAGCACGTAGCCCAGTACCACCCCGGCGACGAACGTGAGCCGATAGCGCATGGCGGCCACCCTTCCCTTGCGTCTGCGTCGTCCCTTGCGTGGGCATCGGTCGTGGGGAGTATGGATTGGCGGAGCACCCCCCTGCTTGCGCTAATGTATGTGTCGCAGCGATCGCGCGCTCCCTGGCGAACACCCAGGTAGGTACGTTCGGTGCAACGAGGCAT